>JAZNTQ010000073.1:0-20957 GCA_045591865.1 Clostridia bacterium | reverse complement strand
AGAACAACGTTGTCTCCTGCCAAAACGTCGCGGAGGATAGCTTTCTTTCCGTCGCGGCGCACTGTAACGTCTTCAGAAACAGTGTATTTTGAAACAGTTTCTTCTTCAGAAACTTCTTCTATTGTAATAACAGAAACTGTCATAGGGTCTTCAAGGTTTATTGCCTTGAGGGTGCCCTGTACAGTAGCTTCTGCAGTAAGACGGTCGATAGATACGATGTCTGTGCCGAGAAGTTTTACAACAACGTAGTCTCCGCTCTTGAGCGACTTAATGGTGTCTGCAACACCGTCTGTGGTGACCTTCATTTCATCGTTTCCGTAGTAAGAAACATTTTCTCCTGTTTCTTCATCTTTGATTGTGATTCTTGAATAATTATCTCTTGCAACGATACCTGAAATTGTACCTGTGATAGTTTTGTTTGACTGGGGATTAACAAGCTCTACCTCGTAGATGTCTTTACCGTGTCTTATAACAACAATGGCACTGTTTTCAAGAACTTCATCAATAGTTGCCTCTGCACCGTTGATGAAAATCTTTGCATCCTCGGGGATAACATAACTCTTGTCGTTGCCTTCTGCGTTTTCAAAATGAATGATTCTGCTGTCTTTATTGATATCAAAAACAACGCCTGCTTCAACGCTCATTTCAAGCTTTTCCATAATTCTGAAAAGAAGGACACAAACCTGTGCGCGGCTTAAAGGTGCATCTGCATCAAAAACGATACTTCCGTCGTCCTTCTGAACGCCGTTCATAAGTCCGTTCTTAACAACGTATGCGATATAACCTGCGTCTTCATCACTGATTTCGTCTTTATCTTCGAACTCAAGCTCGTCGGCATTAGTTTTAACAACTTCGCCGTCCATAAGATTAGCAAGAAGGATTGCCGCATCACTGCGGGGAAATTCTTCTGAATACTGCTTATCCTCAAGATAAGATACGATTTCACTCTCATCTACAATATCTTTATAAAGAAGGAAAGCTATTTCCTTTTTGAAGGAATCGTAAGAATCAAGGTCAACCTCATCTAAAAGATACTGATATTTTTCATATGCAAGATCTGCGATTTCCTTATAAGCTTCGTTTGAAAAGCCTGCGACTCTTGAGAAAAGGATAAGAGCCTCAATCTTTGAAACTGCTTTATCAGGCTTGAATGTACCGTCTGTATAACCTTTTATGATACCAAGCTCTGTCATCTCGCCAATCTGCTCTGCAGCCCAATCATGGTCGGGAGAAAGAACATCGGGAAATGCATTTTCAGCAAGCACAGCTGTCGCCATGCAGGAGAATACTAAACTAAGTGCAATAATAACGGACAGAAATCTATTTTTCATTTCTATCGTCCTCCTTCCTATACTTGACTTTATCATAACACAAAATTTATCATAATGCAATACAAAAACACAAAAAAGTGTATAATATTGTTCGATTTTTTGTGCAAAAAGCACTACATTTTGTATTTTTGTACTTATTGTGAATTTTCGATATTTTGATTGAACTGGGCACCCGTTTATGATATAATGATTTGCAACCCTTATGAAAGGAACTGAAAAATATGTTGTGTACAAGATGCAACAAAAACGTTGCTGTAATATTTGTAACCCGTATGGAAGGCGGAAAGTCAATTAACGAAGGACTTTGTATGCCCTGCGCGAGAGAGCTTGGCATAAATACCATGCAGCAGATGGCTGGCGGTCTTGATATGGGCGATATGGAAAATCTTGAGTCGCAGATGATGGGAATGCTTGAAGAGGTTGAAGACGATGGTGCAGATAACCCCTTCGCAAGCTTTCTTTCCAATATTTTTGGCGGTTTTCCGCAAAAGCCACAAGAGGATGGCGCAGAGGCAAAAGAGCCTTCTAAAAAGGAGAAAAAAAGTCAGGAAAAGAAGAAAAAGCTTCTTGATACTTATGGCACAAACCTTACCGCAAAAGCAAGAAACGGCGAGGTTGATATGGTCATAGGACGCGAGCGCGAGATAGAAAGACTTGTGCAGATATTAAACCGCCGCACAAAAAACAACCCTGCCCTTCTGGGTGAGCCCGGTGTCGGTAAGACAGCGATAGCAGAGGGCTTTGCAGAAAGAATAGTTTCGGGGAATGTACCTGAAAAGCTTCTCGATAAAGAGGTATATCTCCTTGACTTCACCGCTATTGTGGCAGGAACGCAATATCGCGGTCAGTTCGAGGCTAGACTTAAGGGAATTATTGAGGAAACAAAAAAGCTTGGAAATATCATTCTCGTTATCGATGAGCTTCACAATATAGTAGGCGCAGGCGATGCAGAAGGCGCTATGAGCGCGGCAAACATATTAAAGCCTGCTCTTGCACGTGGCGAAATTCAGGTAATCGGTGCAACAACTCTCTCCGAATACAGGAAATTTATAGAGAAGGATTCTGCTCTTGAAAGGCGGTTCCAGACGGTTATAGTGGAGGAGCCTTCACCCGAAGAAACTGTGGAGGTTCTCCGCGGAATTAAAGGCTATTACGAAAATTATCATAAGGTTAGAATCCCCGATGAGGTTATAAATAGTGCCGTAAATCTTTCACGCAGATATATAACTGACCGTTTTCTTCCCGACAAGGCAATCGATCTTATTGATGAGGCAGGAAGCCGCGCAAATCTTAAGAACGCAATTTTAGTTGAGCTTGCAAAAACACATAAAAAGCTCCTTGCCCTGTCGGCGCAAATTGAGGAGGAAAATTCTCCTAAAGAGGAAAACGCTGAAAAGGATTACGAAAAGCTTGCTATGCTTAAATCACAGGAATGTTCTCTTAATGCCGAGATAGAAAATCTTAACGCACAGCTTGAGGACGTAAGTCTTACGCCCGAGGACATTGCATATGTCGTAGAGGCGTGGACAAAAATCCCCGTGCAGAAAATCACGCAGGCAGAAACCGAGAGGCTTTTAAGTCTTGAGGAAAGACTGCATAAGCGTATTATAGGACAAAGCGAGGCAGTAAGTGCGGTAAGCCGAGCAATACGCAGAAACCGTGCCGCGCTTTCAAAGAAGCTTCGTCCCGCAAGCTTTATCTTCGTAGGACCTACAGGCGTCGGTAAGACAGAGCTTGTAAAACAGCTTGCAACAGAGCTTTTTGACAGCGAGGATGCACTCATCCGTGTTGATATGACAGAGTTTATGGAAAAGCATTCCGTTTCAAAGCTTATCGGCTCTCCTCCGGGGTATGTGGGCTACGACGATGCAGGTCAGCTTACAGAAAAGGTCAGAAGAAAGCCCTACTGTGTGGTTCTTTTCGACGAAATTGAAAAGGCTCATCCCGATGTGCTCAACATTATGCTTCAGATTCTTGATGACGGAAGGGTAACTGACAGTCACGGAAAAGTCGTAAGCTTTGAAAACACAGTTATCGTTATGACCAGTAACGCAGGAAGCGATTGGAAAGGCAGCGGTATTGGTTTTGCTGAAAGTATTTCAAAGCAGAACAAAGATAAGGTACTCCGCGCTCTTAAATCCATTTTCCGCCCTGAATTCTTAAATCGCGTTGACGAAATAGTCGTGTTTGACGAGCTAAATCACGAGGAGATGAAGAAAATCCTCGATATAATGCTCGGCGAACTTTCCGAAATGCTTGAAAACAAGGGCATTACACTTTCTGTTACAGACGAAGTTTGTGAAGCAATCGTAAGTGAAGCTTCAAAAGAGCATCTCGGTGCAAGACCTTTAAGAAGAATCATCGGCAGAAAAATTGAAGATAAGCTTGCCGACATCATAATAAGCGGTGCTTATAAAAACGCCGTTAATGTTACGCTGAAAGATGGAGAGATAGTGTGTGAGTAAAAGAATTGTTTTTCTCTACTGCACTCAAAAGAATAAAGAGAACCTGATGCGATGCGAAAGCGTCATCCGTGCACTTTTGCGCAAATTCAGAAAAAGCGCACTCTTTTCCTATGTGAAGCTTGATGCTTCTCTCTCCTGTCGCACACAGATGAGGGAGCTTCTCTTAAGTGAAACTGACCATGCTGATGCAATTTTCCTTGAGTGTGACGAGCAAAGTATTTCTTTAAGCTTGGATTTACTTAAGGATGTGTTTGGGATTCACGCCACCTCGCATCACATGTCGGGACGCACAATCTGTTATCCTGAAAATAAAAAGAGCGTGCAAAACTGCGAAGAAACGCTTATTCACACCGAGGTTTATTCTAAGGAGAATATTAAAAGCGCTACGCAAATTGCTTTGAAACTTGCAAAAGCTCAAAGGCGTTCTCTTTCTATTTGCCTGCAACCTTCAAATGAGCTGGACTCTCTTTTTCTTCGTGAAGCAGAGTATTCACTGGGAAAGGAGAAGCATATAGCATCACAGCACATTTCTCTTGACGAGATAATTGCGCTGTGCGTAAAAACAATACCTGCCTTTGATGTTGTGCTGACACTTGGGGAGTATGCGCGTATTATTGCGATGCACCTTAATTCTCTTCCCGAAACTCCTGCAGGCTTTATAGTAAGCCACGCAGAAAAGATTAAAATTTTCCGAAGACAGCTTCTCCCATGCGATGAGATTAGCAATCTTCATCTTTTCTCCTCCGTTATTGCACTAGCATCAATTTTTGAAAATGAGCTTGAAATGAGGAGCGCGGGGACGTGGCTTAAAAGAGCGGTATCGCTTGCATTTGAAAAGGGCGCGTGCGACACTCCTGACGGATTTATAAAGAAAGTTACGGATGAAATCAATTCTCCTATCAGAAAACGGAAGGCTAAATAATATGAAAGTAAAAATCAAAGATTTTGTCCCCGAGCATACGTTTAACTGCGGTCAGTGTTTCCGCTGGGAAAAACAGGAGGACGGTAGTTTCATAGGAGTAGCAAACTCTCAGGCAGTGAGAATAACTGCCGACGGTGAAACAGTTACCATCGACGGTATCACGAAAGAGGATTACGCTTCTTTCTGGGAAAAATACCTCGATGCAAAAAGAGACTACTCGGGAATAAAAAAAGCAGTAAATATAAATGAAGCAATGAATAAGTCAATACAGTTTGGCTACGGAATACGAATTCTCCGTCAGGAGTTTTTTGAAACGCTTATTTCCTTTATTATCTCACAGCGCAGTTCTATTCCGAAAATCAAGAGCTGTGTAAATAAGCTTTGTGAGCTTTGCGGAGAAAAAATTGAGTTTGAGGGAAAGACCTACTACGCCTTCCCCTCTCCCGAAAAGGTGGCAAGTCTTTCAGAGGAAAGCCTGCGCGCTATCGGTGTCGGTTACCGTGCTCCGTATATTCTTAAGGCTGCGGGTGCAGTTTTGAGTGGAGAAATAAATTCTTCTCTTCTGGAGAAGGCAGACACACCTTCTGCCAGAGAAAAGCTCCTTTCTCTTTACGGAGTCGGCGACAAGGTCTGCGACTGTGTGCTTCTTTTTTCGCTTGGCAAGTACGACCTCTTTCCATCCGACGTATGGATAAAGAGAGTTATGGCAGAAGAATTTGAGAGCAAAACTGCAAAAGAGACAGGTGAAGGAGAATTTGGACTTTACAGCGGATTTGCCCAGCAATACCTTTTTTACTGGAGGAAATTTGGAAATGTTTAAGAATTTTTATGCAGATGCTTATTTTGAAAATATCACCCGCGTCTCCCCCTCCTATCTCAAGGAAAATGGGATTTGCGGAATTATTCTAGATATTGACAACACTCTTATCGGACACGATGTTCCTACCCCCGATGAAAAAGTGCTTTCTCATTTGAGGCTTTTTGAATCCGAGGGGCTTAAGCTTTGCGTTGTTTCTAACAACAGTTACGACAGAGTTAAGAATTTTTCCGAGAAAATAGGAGTTTCCTGCTTCGTGCACAAGGCTCTTAAGCCGCGCGCTTACGGATATAATCTTGCATCCGCCGAAATGGGGCTTTCCAAAAGCGAAATAGCCGCTATCGGAGACCAGATTTTCACGGACGTATGGGGCGCAAAAAGAGCAGGTTGCTTTGCTATTCTTACAAAACCGCTGCATAAGGGCGGAGAAGGATTTTTCATAGCAGTAAAAAGAATTCTTGAAAAACCTTTCATCAGGGACAAACATTTCTAATAATTTCAAAAAAATGCTTGCATTATATAATATAAGATGATATAATACGATTGACAGAAACAAAGGAGTGGGTTGCAAAACCCGCTCTTTTGCATTATATGAAAGGGGTGATAGCTTGGCTAAAATTGATGAAGCTCTTGAAAAAATCGCCAAAGATGTCTGTGAGAGGCATGGTGTGTACATCTATAACACAGAGTACAAAAAAGAGGGCAGCGAATACTTCCTTCGTCTTTATATCGACAAAGACGGTGGAGTAAATATCGAAGACTGCGAAAACGTGAGTCGCGAGATAAGCCCTATGCTTGACGATTTGACATTTATCAAGGAAGCATACATTTTTGAGGTATCCTCCCCCGGTATTGACCGCGCGCTTTCGCGCGACTGGCATTTCGAAAAGGTTATGGGCGAGGAAATCGATATCAAGCTTTTTGCACCGCTTGAAGGCAAAAAAGAGATAAGCGGAATACTTAAAAAGTATGAAGACGGTGCGATTACGATTGAGTCCCAGAATAAAGAAATTACAATTGAAAAAGGCAAGGCAGCATCAGTACGTCTTGCATTCAAATTTTGATAGGAGTGTTTAAGAAAAAATGAACAAGGAACTTATACTTGCACTTGACGCGCTCGAACAGGAAAAGCGCATCAAAAAAGAAGTTATGTTTGAAGCTCTTGAAGCAGCACTCGTTACTGCTTACAAGAAAAACTTCGGCAGTGGCTACAACTGTTTTGCAGAAGTTAACCGCGAAAATGGTGACATGCGTGTTTACTGTTCAAAGACAGTAGTTGAAGAAGTGGAAGACCCCTGCATCGAGATTACTCTTGAGGAGGCTCACGCCGTTAACAAGCGCTACAAAATCGGCGATGTTGTTGACTTTGAGGCTTCTCCTGCAAAGTTCGGCAGAATCGCTGCACAGACTGCAAAGCAGATGGTAGTGCAGAAAATCCGCGAAGCAGAGCGCGGAAATATGTACGAAGAGTACAGCGATAAGGAAAACGATGTAATGAGCGGTAAGGTTGAAAAGCTTGACCGCAGAGGCATTATGATTGACCTCGGCACTGCAGAGGCTCTCCTTGCTCCATCAGAGCAGATTCCCGGTGAGGATTACACCCCCGGTAAGAGACTTAAGGTTTATGTATTTGAAGTTAAGAAAACCACAAAGAGCGTAAATCTTAATGTATCAAGAACTCATCCCGGTCTCGTTAAGAAGCTCTTTGAACAGGAAGTTCCCGAAATTGCTGACGGAACTGTTGAAATCAAGAGCATCGCACGTGAGGCAGGAAGCCGCAGTAAGCTTGCAGTATATTCAGAAAATCCCAACGTTGACCCCGTAGGCGCCTGCGTTGGTCAGAGAGGTATCCGTGTAGCAAGCATCGTGCAGGAGCTTAATGATGAAAAGATTGATGTTATCCAGTACAGTGAGGACCCTGCAGAATATATCAGCGCTGCGCTTAATCCTGCGAAGGTAGTAAGCGTTGAAATCGACGAAAAGAATAAATCAGCACTTGTAACCGTTCCTGAATTTCAGCTTTCTCTTGCAATCGGCAAGGAAGGACAGAACGCTCGCCTTGCGGCAAGACTTACAGGTTGGAAAATCGATATAAAAAGCGATAAGGGCGCAGAGGAGTTTGAAGGCTGATGTCTACTCCTTTTAGAATGTGTGTTGTATGCAGACAGATGAAAACAAAGCCCGAACTTTTAAGAGTAGTGAAAAAAGACGGCGGAGTTTTTGTTGACGCTTCGGGGAAATCCGAGGGTCGCGGTGCATACATATGCAAAAATAGCGATTGCTGTGAAAAATTCGAAAAACAGCGCTCGTTTGAACGTGCCTTTAAGTGCACGCTCGGGCAAGATGTGAAAGAAGCCATTAAAAAGGAACTGATTTAATGAACGACAAGATACTTGGAATGATAGGTCTGGCAGTATGCGCAGGCAAGGTAGCCTTTGGCGTGTTCATGACGGAAAAGGCTCTCGACGAAGGCAGAGCAAAGTTAGTTGTTGCATCAGAGGATATCGGTGCGAGCAATCGCAGAAAAATAGAAGGCAAATGCAAAAACTGCGGCGTGGAGCTTATATTTTATTCAGATAAGGCATCCTTAAGCCGCGCAGTTGGAAAAAAGGATATTCCTACTCTTGCAATATGCGATGAAGGATTTGCCGATTCTATCCTGAAAAAGTATTCACAGCAAAAGCCCGATATACAGTAAAATATACGGAGGTGCTAATAAATGATTGCAAAACAGAAAATCAGCGCAATAGCAAAAGATATAAATATCCCCGGCAAGGAAATTGTGAAAATGCTTGCCGAGGTAGCAGGCATTACAAAGAGTACCGCTGCTTCTCTTGAAGTAGAGGAAATGAGCATTGTAATGGAATATTACACACAGAAGTTTGACGATGGCACAACTATCGAGGAATATGTGGAGTCCCAGCAGCAGAAAATTCAGGAAGAAAAGGAAGCTGAAATGGAAAAGGCCCCCAAGGTAGAGGAAGCGCCCGCAGAAGAAAGCGAGGCTATTTCTACACAGAAGACTGTGCGCTATGTGGATACACGTTCAAACGCAGTTGACCTTGATATGCAACTTGCAAAGGAAAAGGCAGAAGAGCTTGCTCCTGAAATAAAAGATACTGAAACTAATAAGCAGCGTCTTAAAAAGAATAAGAACAAGCAGCCCCAGAAGAAAAATCAGCCCAAGCAACCTGAAATTCAGAAGCCTAAAAAGGAAGAAAAGAAGGAAAAGCTTCACATTATTATTCCCGACACAATTACTGTAGGTGACCTTGCGCAGAAGCTCAAGGTAGGTGCTACTGAAATTATTAAGCGTCTTATGCAGCTTGGTATTATGGCGGCAATCACACAGGATATCGAATATGATGTAGCCGCTCTTGTTGCAGAAGATATGGGTGCAGAGGTAGAAAGAGAAATTATCGTTACTGAAGAAGATAAGCTTCTTGGTGATTTCGAAATTCCCGACGAAGAAAAAGACCTTCTTCCCCGTCCTCCCGTTGTCTGCGTAATGGGTCACGTTGACCACGGTAAGACAAGTCTTCTTGACGCAATCAGAAGTACAAATGTTACCGCCAGTGAAGCAGGCGGTATTACACAGCATATCGGTGCTTATATGGTAAATGTGGGTGGCAATCAGATTGCATTCCTTGATACACCCGGCCACGAAGCGTTTACCGCTATGCGTGCACGCGGTGCTCTCGTAACAGATATTGCAATATTGGTCGTTGCGGCAGACGATGGTATTATGCCCCAGACTATTGAGGCTATTAACCACGCAAAAGCTGCTGAAGTAAGCATTATCGTAGCTATCAACAAGATTGACAAAGATGGCGCAAACCCCGACAGAGTTAAGCAGGAGCTTACAGAGCACGGTCTTGTTCCTGAAGAATGGGGCGGCGATGTAATCTGTGTTGAAGTTAGCGCAAAACAGCGTATGAATATTGATTCACTTCTTGAAATGGTACTTCTTACTGCCGAAGTTAAGGAGCTTAAGGCTAACCCCAACCGTAAGGCAAGAGGTACAGTTATCGAAGCGAAGCTTGATAAGGGACGCGGTCCCGTTGCAACCGTTCTTGTGCAGAATGGTACACTCAAGCAGGGCGACATCATCGTAACAGGTACTGCTGTCGGCAGAGTAAGAGCGATGGTTGACGACCACGGAAAGAAGATTAAAGAGGCACTTCCCTCAACACCCGTTGAGATCGTAGGTCTCAGCGAAACCCCTGATGGCGGCGATCCCTTCTTCGTAGTAGAAGACGAGCGTGCCGCACGCCACGTTGTTGAAACAAGAAAGCAGAAGATTAAGGATGAGGCTAACAAGGCAAGACAGCGCGTTAACCTTGATGACCTCTTCAGCCAGATTCAGCAGGGCGACGTGAAAGACCTTAATATCATCGTTAAGGCGGACGTTCAGGGTAGCGTGGAGGCAGTAAGACAGAGTCTTGAAAAGCTTTCAAATGAAGAAGTTCGCGTAAGAGTTATCCACGGGGCCGTAGGTGCTATCACCGAGAGCGACGTAACTCTTGCTTCTGCATCAAATGCTATTATCGTAGGTTTCAATGTGCGTCCTGACGTGGGTGGCAGAAATGCGGCAGAGCTTAACAAGGTTGATATGCGTATGTACCGCGTAATCTACGAAGCTATCGAAGAAATCGAAGCTGCTATGAAGGGTATGCTTGCGCCTACCTTCCGCGAAGCAGTTATCGGTCATGCAGAAATCCGTCAGACATTCAAGGTTAGCGGTGTCGGTACAATCGGTGGTTGCTACGTTACAGACGGTAAAATCCAGCGTAACTGCAGCGTAAGAATCGTTCGTGATGGTATCGTAATCCACGAGGGTGAGCTTGATTCACTCAAGCGATTCAAGGACGACGTTAAGGAAGTAGCAAGCGGCTACGAATGTGGTATGGGCTTTGTACGCTTCAATGATATCAAGGAGGGCGACAACGTAGAATGCTACGTTATGGAAGAGGTAGCCCGCTAATATATTCGAGAAATAAAGATAAAATAAGTAAATGGGCGCAAAATCCCATTTACTTATTTTTGAAAGAAGGGAAATAATATGTCTTTTAAGAGAACTGACAGAATTTCAGAAGAAATAAAAAAGGAGCTTTCAAGCGTTATCCGTGAGCTTAAAGACCCCAGAATTCCTATGATGACAAGCGTTGTGAAGGTATCTGTGACAAACGATTTAAGTTATGCAAAGGCATATATCAGCGTTATGGGAACTGATGAGGAAAAAAAGGATGCAATAAAGGCTCTTTCCCAGGCGGCAGGTTTTGTGCGCCGTGAGATTGGCGGTCGTATCAAGCTTCGCTGTGTGCCCGAGTTTTCTTTTGAGCTTGATAACTCAATTGAGTATGGTGCGCATATCAATAAGTTATTAAATGATATAAACAAGGATTGAGATAGATGAAAGAAGTAATCGCTCAAATTAAAAAAAGTAATAGTGTCGCAATATTTGTGCACACCAATCCCGACTGGGACTGTATCGGCAGTGCGATGGCACTGCGAAATGCACTTCGCAATAATGGTGTCAGGGCAGATATTTTTACAGAAAATGCTCTTTCAAAACATCTTTCTTTTCTTGAAACAGATGTTGTTACATTCAGCGAAGGAGCATCTGCACCCGATTACGATTGCTACTGCGCAGTCGACGTGGGAAGTGCTGACAGAATCGGAAGTTGGGGAATTTTCTTTGCTCAAAAAGAAAACACCGTTTGTATTGACCACCATCATCCAAACGGGGAATTTGCAAAGATTAGTCATATTGAGCCTTCACGCAGTTCAACGGGCGAGCTTATTTATGAGCTTTTGACCGAGGGCGGTTTTGAGATAACAAAAGAAATTGCCCAGTATCTTTACTGCGCTATGTCTTCTGACACGGGCTCATTTCAGTATGCGTCGGTAAACCGCCGCACATATGAAATCCTGATTTCACTTTACGAAACAGGGATAAATACTACCTACCTTTGCAGTATGCTTTATGAAAGAAATTCCATCACTCAATTAAAGCTTCAGGCGGAAGCTATTAACTCAATAAAGCTTTATAAAGACGGAAAAATTGCAACTGCAAAGATAACAAACGAAATTATGGAAAAGCACGGTGCCGAGCGCAGCGATGCCGAAGCACTTGCACAAATCCCGAGAAGTATAGACGGCGTTATGATAAGCGCTTTCCTAAAGGAACTTCCCGAGGGAGATATAAGAGTGAGCCTGCGTAGTCTTGGAGATTACAACATTGAGCCGATTGCCAGAAAATTCGGCGGCGGCGGTCATAAAAAGGCGGCAGGTTGTACCTTTAAGGGAGTTTCAATAGACGAAGCCGAAAGCGAGCTTATCAAGGAGCTTGAAAAACTATGAAAGAATACTGTGGAATTATAATTTTGAATAAGCCCGTGGGCATATCCTCACACAGATGCGTGGGAATTGTAAGGCGTGCGCTTAATATGAAAAAGGTAGGTCATACAGGAACTCTTGACCCAGACGCAAGCGGAGTTCTCCCTATTCTTGTGGGTACTGCTACAAGGGCGGCAGAGTTTCTTACCGCCGAGGATAAGCGCTACCGCGCAAAAATTCTGCTCGGCACAAAGACCGACACGCTCGATATGGCGGGAACTGTGCTTGAAGAAAAAGAGGTAAATGTTACCGAAGACGAAATTAAAACTGCCATAGAAAAATTTATCGGCAATATTTCGCAGATACCTCCTATGTACAGTGCCATTCAGGTGAATGGGCAGCGTCTTTACAGCCTCGCCCGTCAGGGAATTGATATAGAAAGAGAGCCACGAGATATAAGTGTGTTCTCAATAGATATTGTTTCTATTGCTCTTCCCTATCTTACAGTTGACGTTCATTGCAGTAAGGGTACATATATACGCACGCTCGCAAGCGATATTGGTGATGAACTGGGATGCGGTGCTTGTATAAGCGAGCTTGAGAGAACTTCCTCGGGAGATTTTACGATTGGAAATTCAATTACTCCCGAAGAGCTTAATGCTCTTTCTGAAAAAGGCGAAGCTTATAAGGCTCTCGTCCCGCTTGATTCATTCTTTAAGGATTATGATAAAATTTATCTTGATAAAAAACGCGCAGACCGTGTGAAAAACGGAGTTTCTATATTCTACCGCGGAAAAGAACTGGGAAAGTTCTATCGCTTGTATGACGAAAACGGTGAATTTATCGCGCTTTCCAAGGCAGATATGTCCGAGGAAGAAGAAGGACGCGAATGTCTTAAGCTCATAAAGGGGTTTTATAAATGATTGAAAAGTCCTCCGCAATAGCACTTGGCTTTTTTGACGGAGTGCATATAGCTCATCAAAAAATTATAAAAAATGCTGTGCACTATGCAAAGCTTAATAATATAATGCCCATTGTACTCACCTTTGATGCTTCTCCGCTGGAACTGCTCACGCCTTTAGAAGTGCGCTATCTTACAACAAAGAGAGATAAGGAAAAAATTATTTCATCCCTTGGCGCAGAGGCGGAATTTCTCCCCATAAATCGCGAGATTCTTTCTATGGAGCCTGAAGATTTTATAGGAAAAATCCTGGTGGAGAAATTTGGCATCAGGCACGCAGTATGCGGATACAACTACCGCTTCGGCAAAGACGGACGCGGCGACACAGAGCTTCTCAAAAAAGAAGGAGAAAGACTCGGTTTTAGTGTGGAAGTTTCTCCGTGCGAAATGTATGAGGGCGAAAGCGTATCTTCAAGCCGCATAAGAAAGCTTTTGGCAGAGGGAAATATTACTCTTGCAAATAAGCTTTTGGGAAGACATTTCTTCGTGACGGGAACTGTCGCCGAGGGGAAAAAGCTTGGAAGAAAGCTTGGTTTCCCTACTGCGAATGTGTTTTTTGACGAAAAGGCAGTGCATATCAGAAACGGAGTATATAAAACGCTTGTAACGATAAATGAAAAATGCATCGACGCTATCACCAACGTGGGTATAAACCCAACCTTTGACGGTGAGGCTATGCACAGTGAAACATATATTCCCGAATTTAATGGAGATTTGTACGGAAAAGAAATAGAAATTTCATTTGTTGATTTTATCCGTCCCGAAAAAAAGTTTGACGGTATAGAAGAATTAACGAAGCAAATTAAAAAAGATTTGAAAAATTTATAAAGAGGCAGATTATTATGAAAACAGGTCTTGTTTTAGAGGGCGGTGCAAGCCGCGGTTATTTTACCGTAGGCGCACTTGATGCTCTTATTGATATAGGTTTTAAGGCAGATTTACTTGTAGGCACATCGGCAGGTATTGCAAATGGAATTTCATTTGTTTCAAAGCAGCGCGGACGCGGACTTAAAATAGGTCTCCGTTACCTTAACGACAAAAGATATATGGGTTTTCATCATCTGATTAACCCTAAAAAGCGTAGTTTCTACAACGTACAGTTTGTATTTGATGAGCTTCCCAATAAGCTCATTCCTTTTGATAAAGAAGCTTTTGACAGTTCAGACTGCAAAGTCTTGGCGGCGCTTACCAATCTTAAAACGGGTGAATGTGAATATCACCCCGTTACAAGTGACGATAAGGAATGGAAGGTTGTTGTTGCAAGCTGTGCACTTCCGATAATGTTCCAGCCTGTTGAAATTGGCGGCGAGCTTTATATGGACGGTGGAATTACCGAGCCTATCCCCTTTAGGAAAGCTCTTGACGAGGGTTGTGACAAAACCGTCGTCATTATTACAAGAGAGCGCAGCTACATAAAAAGCAAGGAAGCAGGCCTCGGTATAAGCGGATTTTTGTATAGAAAGTACAAAGGCTTCAAAAAAGCGCTTGAAACACGTACCGAAATGTATAACGACAAACACCACGAGCTGCTGGAGCTTGAAAAAGAAGGCAAAATCATACTGATTGCCCCCGAAGAGGATACCTCCGCGTGGAAGCGTACAGAAAGAAAACCTGAAAAAATTCAGGAAATGTATGACAAAGGGTATGAAATGGTAATTAAGTACAAAGATAAAATATTAAAATAAAAATGGCGAGGAGGTTCCTCGTCATTTTTATTTCTCTTTAATACTGTCCCAGTAGGCTTTTGTCTGCTGCTCAAGCTTGTTGTCGCCATAGGTGTAATACTTTTTATTTTTAAGTGTATCGGGAAGATACTGCTGCTTCACATAGTGGTTGGGATAGGAATGGGGATATTTATAAGATATCCCATGACCGAGCTTTTTTGCTCCGCTGTAATGCGCATCCTTGAGGTGCGCGGGAATATCTCCCATCTTTCCGCTTTCAATATCGGAAAGAGCCGCATCAATAGCGCAGATTGCGCTATTTGATTTGGGAGCAGTTGCAAGCATTATTACCGCTTCGGCAAGAGGTATTCTCGCCTCGGGGAAGCCAAGCTGAAGTGCGGCATCTACACAGGCTTTTGTAATCGTGATTGCATTGGGGTATGCAAGGCCGATATCCTCCGCTGCCATAACAAGTATTCTGCGGCATATACTCTGCAAATCGCCTGCACTTACAAGGCGTGCAAGGTAATGAAGCGCACCATCCGGGTCGCTTCCGCGCACAGATTTCTGCAGTGCGCTTAATACATCATAGTGGCTGTCTCCGTCGCGGTCGTGACGGAAGGCTTTTTTCATCGTTACCGATTCTGCAATTTCAAGCGTAATTGTGGTATTCTGCTTTTCGTCGGGCGCAGTTGACATAACTGCTACCTCAAGAGAGTTAAGTGCTTTTCTCACATCTCCGCAAGCTGTTGCGGCGATGTGCTCTGCTGCATCCTCTTCCAGTATAACGGGGAAATCAAGCTTTTCCTTTGCTCTTTGGAGGGCGGTTTTGATTTCGCTTGTTTCCACTCCGTAAAACTCAAAAACCGTCGAACGCGAAAGTATCGCATTATATATGTAAAAATACGGATTTTCGGTAGTTGATGCTATAAGGGTAACTTTTCCGTTTTCAATACATTCAAGAAGTGACTGCTGCTGCTTCTTATTGAAATTCTGAATCTCATCAAGATAGAGTATTACTCCATCTGCACCGAGCATCGTTTCCGCTTCCTGAAGCATAGCCTTAATATCTGAAACGGACGCATTTGTAGCATTGAGCTTGTAAAGAGGCTTTCCTGCCTTCTTTGCGGCAATATTTGCAACGGTGGTCTTCCCTGTTCCCGAAGGCCCGTAGAAAATCATATTGGGTATTTCGCCGCTCTGTATTATATTGTAAAGAATCTTGCCCTTGGAAAGAATGTGCTTCTGCCCTACCACGTCTTCAAGAGACTGTGGGCGTATTCTGTCTGCCAACGGACTGCGCATCTTTACTCTTCCTTTCATAAGATTATTAGCCTTAACAACCAACACTGAAGGCGCCTCAAACCGCGAATTTTCGGCATATTTCGGTTTGTCGTCCTTGAAAGGCGAGTAGCCTTCCTACGTCCTCCGCATCAAAATCTTCTCAAAAATTCATCGATTTGAGGTCTGCGGAGTTTTAGAATAATGAATTTTGTCTTAATCAAGGCAAAAATACAGGAAATATGGTAATATTTCCGAGGCTTTTAACGATGAGTAAGGCGAAATTCATATTATAAAACCGCCTTTAGTGTCGGTCGTTAAGGCTATATCTATTATACAAAGTTTTTCTTTCAAAAACAAGTGTTTTATGGTAAAATATCAGTGAGGTGATTTTATGCGAAGAAAGGAAAGAGCGCTTCTCTTTTTTGACATATTGAAAGAGCTTTATCCTGAGGGAATATGCTCTCTTAACTACGAAAACCCTCTCGAGCTTCTTATTGCTACACAGCTTTCTGCACAATGCACCGACGCACGGGTAAACATCGTGACTGAAACCTTGTTTAAGAAATATCCTGATGTGACTGCATTTGCAAATGCTGACCTTAAAGAGCTGGAAAATGATATACATTCTACAGGTTTTTACCATAATAAGGCAAAAAATATTATCGAGTGCTGCAGAAAAATTCTTGCCGATTTTAACGGGGAAGTTCCCGACAATATGGAGGATATGCTCTCTCTCGCAGGCGTCGGCAGAAAAACTGCAAATCTCGTTCTCGGCGATATTTTCGGCAAGGGCGGAATGGTTATTGATACCCACGCAAAAAGAATACTAAAGCGTGTAGGTCTTACTGAAGAAACCGAGCCAACCAAGGTTGAAAAAGATACTGAAAATCTTCTTCCTCGCGAAAAACACAGTGATTTTTGTCATCGTCTTGTGCTTCACGGGAGAGCCTTTTGCACTGCAAGAAATCCAAAATGCGACTCCTGCGCGGCTTCCTCCATTTGCAAAAAAGTGGGAGTTTGAAAAAATGTATTGAAAATGAATCTCAAATGATTTATAATATACTTGTGTATAATATTTTTGCCTTTCGGCAGAATGGAGTTTTTTATGAGTAACAACGATAAAGACTTATTCGACCCTAATATGGCGCAGCTGCCCTACTTTGAATCAGAGGATGATTTTTACGAGGAGGAATTTGTTGAATTCTCAAGCCGCCGTGAAATGATTGCCGCAAGAATAAAAGAGTACTGGGAAAACAGCAAGATTATGATGATGAGCTCACTTTCTCATTTCCGTTCTCCTGCTACAATCATCGTAATTTTCCTTCTTATTGCGGTATACATTCTTTTGGGCGTTGCAGGAACTGTGGAATTTTCGTTCTATAATCAGAAGGTTGTTCAGTACATAACGACAAATCTCGATATTATCGTAAATGCACTGCTCGGCTTTTTCTACGGACCTGTTACCTGTTGCATCAGCGTAACTCTCTGTTGCATTGTAAGAATGATTACAACAGGTCACGGTTTCTTTATCGGCTATGTTATAGGCGCGGCAGTTGCAGGCTTTATGCACGGTTGGATTCTGTACAGAAATAAGACCATGTGGTTTGGCACTCGTTTCCGTGGCTTCTACACAGACCTTCTTGTAAAATCATTTATGGTACGACTTGCAGTTTCTGCATTTGTAAACATTATCTTGATGTCGCTCATATATAAGGTGTTTATTGACTATCCTATATATGATTTCATTATGCACTACTCAAAATCAGGCGTTGAGCTTAATTCATTCTCGGTATTCTTTATGATTTTCTTCATAAGTGTATTCTTTGAGACTGCAGTTATCTTCCTCACGCTTGCAGTTGTTGACTTCATAGTGGTAAGAGCATTCCCCTCGCTTACGGAAGAGCCATCTCTTATTATCGACGAGGACGGCGAGCTTATTAACCTTGAAGAAGAAATGCTGACAGGTGCAGTACCTGTGCCCGAGGAGAACGAGGCGCAGTAATAATTAACCCGAATGGAGAGACGTTACTTTGGATTACAGCTTTGACGAAAAAGTAGACGTGAAGCTAATCGCTCTGTTTATTATTGACAATTTCAAAATGCCTGTTCCTAATTCCTTCATCGTGGACACACTTTCCCTTGAGCCTTTTGTAAATTATTTTGATTTGCAGCATCAGCTGGGAGAGCTTCTGGAAGAAGAGCTTGTGACCTACTATGTTGAGAATAATGACAGGTTCTATTCCCTTACCGAGAAAGGATCGCAGGCACTTGATTTCTTCGGAGACAGGATTCCCAAAACAGCGCGCGAAAGACTTTTGCGTGCAATAAAAATAAAGGTTAAAGACCTTAGAAATGCACTCAGTATAAAGGCTGATTATGAAAAGGTAAATGATATTGAATATCTGGTATCTCTTGGAATTTCAGAAGGAAATTTTGATATGTTCAATGTTTCAATATCAGTGAGCGACGAGCTTATGGCGAAGAAAATGTGTGCCGCATTCAAAAATGACCCACAGTCGCTTTATTCCGAATTTCTATCGGTACTGACAAAAAATTTATAAAGCAAAACACCGCTGACAGTTCAGCGGTGTTTTTTACTATATAGGAATTTGCGTTCCTATATCCCTTTTATATACAGGATATTTTCATCTATTTCAAAGGAAATATCATAATCTGCATACTTCATGGCATAAAGCTTTTTTTCTTTCTTGTAGGACGGGGCAGGATTCTTTGAAAGAATTTCCAGAATCTCCTCCTGCTTCTCCTTTGGAATTTCAAAAAACGATGGGGCATCTATTTTTACCTCAATATATCTCTCTTTAAGATTCTCGGTAAATCCACCAATAGCGTTGGGATAAGAATCGGCATATGCAAGATATGGCTTAATGTCGTAGATTGGTGTGTCATTCATCAAGTCGGCACCGCTTACAAAAAGTACAGGGCCTTCATCCTTTGTATATTCTATCCTTTCAAGCTTTACGCATGAAAGCCCGATGGGATTAGGGCGAAACGGAGAGCGCGTTGCAAACACCCCCATTCGCTTGTTCCCACCTAGAAGCGGAGGCCTTACCGTCGGAGACCATTCTTTTTCAAGATGCTTTGAAAAGTTCCATAAGAGCCAGATATGAGAATATTCATCAAGCCCGCGAAACGCCTCTCGTACCCAAAATTCCTTTTCAAAAACTATCTTTCCTTTTGTATTTACAATTCCGCTCTGACGCGGAATGCCGAACTTTTCCTTGAAGTCGGTTTTAATATGAGCAATTATTTTCAATTTAATTCCTCCGTCGTATATAATTACACCCTGCCACAAAAGCGGCAGGGTGATTTTTTATATGAGCTTACATACTGCATCCATAAGTATCTTCGATTTTTGCTGTGCCTCTTCCTGGGTTTTTCCGCATACGCCGAAATAGAACTTAATCTTCGGCTCGGTGCCTGAAGGACGCACTGCAAACCAGCTTCCGTCTTTAAGGAAGTATTTAAGTACATCGCTCTTGGGGAGGGAGTCAATTCCTTGTGAATAGTCGAGCATCTTCTCAATATCAAGGGGAAGCTTCTCTTCTCTGAACTTCTTCATAATTGACTTTATTTTTTCCACGCCCTCGATACCTGTAAGAGTCTTTGTTTCAAGAGTTTCAAGGTAATATCCGTATTTTTCATAAAGCTCGATAAGGCCATCGTAAAGAGTCTTTCCCTGAAGCTTAAGGTCTGCGGCGAGCTCTGCAACAAGCATTGATGCAACAACGGCATCCTTGTCACGCGCGTAGCTTCCCTTTAAGTAGCCATAGCTTTCCTCAAGACCGAAAAGGTACTTGTCAAACTTTCCTTCTGCTTCAAACTCTTTTATCTTTTCACCGATAAACTTAAAGCCTGTGAGAACATCTATTGTTTCCATTCCATAGCTGTCTGCAACGGCGCGAATCATCTCTGTGGTGACAATTGTTTTAATAACTGCACCCTCTTTTGGAAGTGTGCCTGAAGCCTTTTTGCTTCTTAAAATGAACTCGCAAAGAAGTGCACCCGTCTGATTACCGTTGAGCACTGCGTAGCTTCCGTCAGCTTTTCTTACGACAACGCCTATTCGGTCACTATCGGGGTCTGTACCGAAGATGATGTCAGCATTTTGCTCCTTTGCATACTCTATAGCTATTGTAAATGCCTCTGCATTCTCGGGATTGGGGCTCTTTACAGTAGGGAAATTCCCATCGGGAGCTTCCTGCTCGGGTACTACAAACACATTTTTAACGCCTATTTCATCAAGAACCCTTCTTACCAGCTTATTTCCGCTTCCGTGAAGAGGAGTGTAGACAAGCCTAAAATCCTCTGGGATTTTAATTCCGAGCGACTGCTCTTTTACAGCGTCAATATAAGCCTTGTCAACATCTTCGCCGATTGATATATAATCAGGATTTTCAGTGATTTTAATATCCTCGAAAATATCTATCTTTTCTATATATCCTACGATAATATCTGCAACCTCGGGCGGAATCTGTCCTCCGTCTTCCCCGTAAACCTTATATCCATTATATTCCTTTGGATTGTGGCTTGCGGTGATAACTATACCGCGTGTACATTCAAGATGACGGAGCGCAAATGAAAGCTCGGGAGTCGGGCGGAGCGAGTCAAAAAGATATGTCTTTATTCCGTTTGCACAAAGCACTTTTGCACATTCTTTTGCAAAAGTGGCGGAGTTGTTTCTGGAGTCAAACGCAATAGCCACGCCTTTTTTTACAGCTTCCTCTCCCTTTTCTATGATTTCGAGAGCAAGTCCCTGTGTAACTCTTCTTACTGTGTAGTTATTCATTCGATTTGTGCCTGCGCCCATAATTCCGCGGAGGCCTGCTGTACCAAATTCGAGTTCTCTGTAAAATCTGTCCTCGATCTCTTTTTCGTCAAGAGCGCGAAGTTCTTCTTTTACCTCTTCACTCACTTTGTCAGACCCCAGCCATTTTTCGTATTCTGTCTTGTAACTCATAATACACCTCTAGTAAAATATTTTATATAATATATGTATTTACGCTCATTTATAGTACCTATTTATATTGTACCTCAAAAAAAAGCAAAAAGCAAGATGCTGACAAAAAAAACCCCGTGGCAATTGCCACAGCGTCTTTTTTGTTAGTTAAAACGCATATTGTTATTTTCACAGTTCTTTTTTTCTTTTCTGTTTT
>JAZNTQ010000072.1:0-3992 GCA_045591865.1 Clostridia bacterium | reverse complement strand
TTCAGGGTGGACATCAAATTTTAGCCCACATCTCCGGTAAGCTTCGTAGGAATTTCATACGTATTCTCCCCGGTGATAAGGTAACGGTTGAAATGTCCCCATACGATCTGTCAAAGGGCAGAATTACTTGGCGTTCCAAGTAATATCCCAAACAGGTAAAATTTTAAGGAGGTAAAATCCAAATGAAAGTCAGACCTTCTGTAAAAAAGATTTGCGAAAAATGCAAAATCATCAGACGCAAGGGTAGAATCATGGTAATCTGTGAGAACCCGAAGCACAAGCAGCGTCAGGGTTAATTCCCCGACCGTCGCAATTATTAAATGGAGGTGCTTTGATAAATGGCACGTATTGCTGGTGTTGACCTTCCAAATGATAAGCGAGTTGAAATAGGACTTACTTACATTTACGGTATCGGTCTTACAACATCTAAAAAGGTTCTTGCCGACACAGGTATCAATCCTGACACTCGCGTAAAGGACTTAACAGAAGAAGATATTTCCAAGCTGCGTGAGTATATCGACCACAACCTTCAGGTAGAAGGTGACCGTCGCCGTACTGTAGCGCTGGACATTAAGAGACTTATTGAAATTGGAAGCTATCGTGGTCTTCGTCACCGCAAGGGTTTACCCGTAAGAGGTCAGCGTTCTAAGACTAACGCTCGTACTCGCAAGGGTCCGAAGAGAACAATAGCAAACAAGAAGAAGTAAGTAGGAGGAAGAATTAATGGCTACTGCTAAGAAAGCGACTACACGTCGTCGTCGCGAAAAGAAAAATATTGAACGTGGTGCCGCTCATATCCAGTCGACCTTCAATAACACAATAGTTACCATCACCGATACTCAGGGTAATGCTCTTTCTTGGGCATCTGCAGGTGAGCTCGGTTTCCGTGGTTCTAAGAAGTCCACTCCTTTCGCAGCACAGAGCGCTGCTGAAATGGCTGTTAAGGCTGCTATGGAGCACGGTCTTAAGACTGTTGAAGTTTATGTTAAGGGTCCGGGTGCTGGTCGTGAGGCTGCTATCCGTGCATTGCAGTCCGCAGGTCTTGAGGTTTCTATGATTAAAGATGTAACCCCGATTCCTCACAATGGCTGCCGTCCTCCCAAGAGAAGACGTGTATAATTGCAATTATAAAACCAATTTGTAACTTTAGTTACGCAAATATTTTGGAGGTGTAACAGATGGCAAGATATACCGGAGCAGTATGCAGACTTTGCCGCCGCGAGGGACAGAAGTTGTTCCTTAAGGGTGAACGCTGCTATTCTGAAAAGTGTTCTGTTGGTATCCGCGGCTATGCGCCCGGCCAGCACGGACAGGGTAGAAAGAAGTCATCCGAATACGGTTTGCAGCTTCGCGCAAAGCAGACCGCAAGACGCTTTTATGGCGTTCAGGAAAATCAGTTCCATCATTATTTCGAGATTGCTGAAAGAAAACCGGGCGTTACCGGTGATAACCTTTTAAGAATTCTTGAAAGCCGTCTTGATAATGTTGTTTACAGAGTAGGCTTTGCTTCTTCCAGAGCAGAAGCACGCCAGCTCGTAGGTCATGGTCATTTCGAAGTTAACGGCAAGCGCGTTGATATTGCTTCTTACCTTTTGAAGGCTGGCGATGAAATCGCTATCTGCGAAAAGGCAAGAGCAACAGACAAGATGAAGGCTGTTGTTGAAGCTAATGGCGCTCGTCCCACACCTGAGTGGATTTCTGTTGACCGTGAAAAGCTTACAGCTAAGGTTTTGAGCCTTCCCACCCGTGAGCAGATTGAAGCTCCTGTTGAGGAACAGCTCATTGTTGAATTCTATTCAAGATAATAGTTAATATTATCTATATTCTGCTCACCGTGTCGGGGCGGAGTATAAAAACTATTTGCGGCACGGAGAAACGGAGCTTTTAAATGTTAGAGATTGAAAAGCCCAGAATTGAAACACTCGAATTGTCTGCTGATGGTAAGTATGGCAAGTTCGTAATGGAGCCGCTTGAGCGCGGTTATGCAACAACACTCGGCAACAGCATGAGAAGAGTTCTTCTCTCAACCCTGCCAGGCGTTGCTATAACCGATGTTAAGATAGATGGCATCGTTCACGAATTTTCCACCATCCCAGGCGTTAAGGAAGATGTAACAGAAATCGTTCTTAACCTTAAGGGACTTATAGCTAAGCTTCACGCGGCAACTGCTAAGAAGATTTATATCGAGGCAGAGGGCCCCTGTGTAGTAACAGCTGCTTCCATCAAGGCTGATTCCGAGGTTGAAATTCTTAACCCCGATATGTATATCGCTACACTGGATGAGGGTGCAAAGCTCAATATGGAGATGACACTCGACAAGGGTAGAGGATATGTATCAGCTGACCAGAATAAGCCGGCTCAGAATGTAATCGGTGTTATTCCGATAGATTCTATCTATACTCCGGTTTTGAAGGCAAACTTCAATGTTGATAACACCCGTGTGGGCAATGTTGTTGACAAGAATAAGCTTACACTTGAGGTTTGGACCGATGGCTCCATAAGAGCGGATGAGGCAGTAGCTCTCTCGGCTAAAATTCTTATTGAGCACTTCGAGCTCTTCTTAGACCTTGCAGAAGGCGTAAGCGATACCCAGAGCATTATGGCTGAAAAGGACGACAATGCTAAGGAAAAGGTTCTCGACCTTACTATCGATGAGCTTGACCTTTCAGTTCGTAGCTTTAACTGCCTTAAGCGCGCAGGTATCAACACTGTTGAAGACCTTATCAATAAGTCCGAAGAGGATATGATGAAGGTTAGAAATCTTGGACGTAAGTCTTTGGAAGAGGTTATTGCAAAGCTCGATTCATTCGGCTTCAGCCTCAAGAAGGACGACGAATAAAAGGAGTGAATATCAATGCCGGGTACTCGTAAACTTGGAAGATCCAGCGACCACAGAACTGCAATGCTCCGCGCAATGGTTACTTTTCTTCTCGAAAATGGTAAGATAGAGACAACCGTTACCAGAGCTAAGGAAGTTAGGTCAATGGCTGAGAAGTATATTACACTCGCTAAGACAAATACCCTCCACAGCAAGCGTCAGGCTATGGCTTTCATTACTAAGGAAGATGTTGTTGCAAAGCTTTACAACGAAATCGCTCCTAAGTATGCCGAGGTTAACGGCGGTTACTGCCGTATCACCAAGACAGGCCCCCGCCGCGGCGATGCTGCTGAGATGGCAATTATCGAGTTGATTTGATTCTCTTAAATTAACCCCTAAAACCATAAGGGGAATAGTGTTTAGTAGTCACATTTTCGCAAAAACGGCGGCAATTCTTCACCGTCGGACTCGCCGAAAAGTCTGTCGCATTCAGCGCTCACCACTTCGGGATGATGTGGTTACTAAAGCAAAAAGTAAAAAGCGTCTGCTATTTTTAGCAGGCGCTTTTAAAATTGCCGATTGAAAATTAATACAAACTGTGGTATCATCTTTCTTGTAATTTTTATTAAGGGAGAAATTCGATGAGCTTTAATATAGCGTTCAGCAATGTTCTTTTAACACTGCTTTACATAGTACCTGGCTTTGCCGCATGCAAGGCAAAAATCGCAAAGGCAGAGCATCTGCCAACCCTTTCTTCAATACTCGTTTATATCTGCTCGCCTTGTATGATTATATCATCCTTTATGGCAACCGAGCGCACATGGCATAACACACAAAGAATTTTATTATTCTTTTTTATGGCATTTCTGCTGCAGGCGGTGTTAACAGGTATTCTTTTTTTGATTTTTCATAAAAAATACGCTGATGTAAGATATAGGATGCTCACCGTGAGCTTCGGACTTGGAAATGCGGGATTTTTCGGAATACCGATCTTAAAATCCTTGTTGCCCAATAATCCCGAGGTTGCCGCCTTTGCCTGTGTTTATGTTGTTGGAATGAATATAATTACCTTTACGGTGGGCGTTTATTGCCTTACGGGAAACAGGCGGATGATGACACTTAAAAAGGCTTTTATAAACCCATCGGTTATAAGTATGTGCATAGCGTTGATGCT
>JAZNTQ010000071.1:0-30414 GCA_045591865.1 Clostridia bacterium | reverse complement strand
TCTACGAATTTATATGCAAGTGTTGGGTTTGCATATAAATAAATATCTTCAAGAGGAAGCATAAGATTATATTTTAACGAAGCCGCTCTGCATATTTTTTCTATCACTGGCAAAACAACTTCGACCGACAATTCATTATAGGAATTTGTACAGTCTTCAAAAATATATTCTTCTTTACAGTTATGATTTATTGCGATGATTTCACCCTGGTTTTTTCTGACTAGTTTTCGTATAGCTCTCTTTCTGTTTCCGATAGTTATAGACGCATATGATTGATAATCAGTGCAACTTATAATATTGCGCGAACCTACTTTCTTATCAAGAACTCTCAAAATTGTTATCTTATTCAAAAATAATCACCTCTCGGGCAGATAGTTATATCTATCTATATTACTCCGCAGAGGTGATTATTTCACTCAACCGTTATTTTGTTTTTAATTTTATTAAATTTCTCGGTGCCTATACCTTTTACCTTCTTAAGTTCCGCTACAGTCTTAAACCTGCCGTTTTCGCTCCTGTATTTTATGATATTTGAGGCTAAAGACTCTCCTATTCCGTCAAGCTTACACAATTTATACATATCGGCTGTATTTATGTTGATAACACCTTTGCTTATCTTTTCCTCCGCACGCGGAATAACTATTTCTTCTCCGTCAATAAGAGCCATCGCAAGATTGATTGTGGAAAGGTCTGCATTGGGCGTTTCTCCGCCTGCGGCTAAAATAGCATCCTTCACGCGGCTTCCGTATTCAAGCTCATAATATCCCTGTGCAAAAACTTCACCTTTTATATCTACACCCACAATTTTTCGCTCGTCTTTTTTACCGGCATTTCTAGGGAAAATTAGCAAAACTACCACCAAAATAGCAAAACCGTAAAACAAAATATCATGTAAAAAAGATTTATCCTTCACTTACAATATCCCCTTTTGTGTATTTAAAGACCTTATCTGCAATATCATTAATCTCCTTTTTGCAGTCAAGGCTTTGAGTTGATTGAGCTATTGTTATAATCTCCTCGTAAGAGCGCTTTGTTTCCGCACTTCCTTTGGGTGATTTCTTCACAATTTTATAAAGTTCTTTAACAAGCAGCAAATTATAATTATCTTTATCAAAGGCTTTTTGAATCGCCTCGCGGTATTGCTGCGCGCTAAGTTCAAATTCACCACACGCATCATAGATGAGCGCTTTTTCTTTTATATTTTGAATATTATTTTTGTCGCGCTTTATGGCCCTATCAATAATACGTATTGCATCATCCCGACGAGCTACAATCTCTCCTGATTTTCGTAGCGACGCAGTAGCCATTCTCAAACTTTCGCTATCAAAAACATTCACACTGCCTGCAGCCTCATATAACGAATAAGCAGTATTGTAATTCTTTCTGCAATATGCATTTTTTGCGCTGGTTTTAATAATGCTGTGAGCAAATAACATAGCAGATATAACAAGCAGGATTGATGTGGCATATGTAGATTTTTTTATTATCTCTTCCCGAAGAGGAAACTTAAAGTTCATTCCCGCCAACTGTTCATTGTATGCGTTTAATCCTGTAAGGAAAAGTACGACCGTTATATTTTCTCCAAAAGGCAAAATTACAACTGCAACACAAAGAAGCAATCCGGCAAAAGCGCTGATGTTTTTCAATTTTAAGAAAAGCACAAGGCTTCTGAGCATGAGAAATGCACAAGCAAACATGCCTAAAATACCACTACTTGCAAAAAGATAGGCAAGTAATCCTATATGGGGCACCGTTGTGTAATCCGAAGCAGAAAATGTCTCTCTGGCGCTCCAGAAACCTCCTCCAAGGCCAAATGGGTGCTTTACAGCGACATTTAAAACATCAGGAAATGCTGTTGGAAATCCTGAAAATGAAATCATAACAGTTGCACAGAGGAGAAAAAAAGCCGTACCTGAAACAGCAATAATTACAAAGGTCTTTTCCCCTTTACGTCTAGCCATATATGTTATGGTAAATACCATTGCAAAAACCCATGCAACTACGCTTTTGGCCATAAGAAACACAAAAGCCATTCCTAACGATGAGAGCAGCAACAATACCTTGCGTATTTTAGAATTTCCTTTTACCAGTAAAAGCGACACGAAAACAGAGAAATATATAAATATAGCCAGAAAATCATTTGTGCCCAATCCTGCTTTCAGAGGCTCATTTCCCGCTACGGGTACAATCTTAATAATCCAGTAGAAAAAGTTAAATATGGAACATATTATACCTGAAATAGAAAGCAGATACATAAATCTGCGCTTAATATTCTCCTGTGTACTTTCATTAAAATAGTCTCCTGCCAACGAATGAAATGCTATCAGAATAAGAATTGAGAAAAAATATAAAAGGTGTCCTTCTCTGTTTCCTGCCCACAGTGCAGAAATTATTGTATACGCACCCAAAAGCAAATATATTATATGGCTTACCGAGAGCATAATTCTCTGCGTTGTTATTGCTCTGATACACAGAATGGCAAAAAACACAGTAAATAAAAAATATATTCCTGTTCCAACCGCAAGCTCACCCACAAAAGACGCTGCAAGCAAAACAAATAATGCTGCAGCAAGTTGCATAATGGCAAGACTTTTTTGTTTAGTTATATTGAAAAGCATATTTGCACCACTTCTTTTTTACTTCGCTTCCTCGTGACTCTTTTCCACAAGCAAGTCAATTTCTTCCGCGTAAGATTTAATCTCAAACTCATTTTTCTTACGGGCATACATAAGATATTCAATGTTTCCTTCGGGTCCACGGATTGGAGAAAAATCAAGTCCTGAAATCTCAAATCCTGTATTTTGGGCAAAGTTTATAACCTCATCTATTACTTCTTTATGAACGGCAGGGTCCCTTACAACGCCTTTTTTACCTACTTTTTCTCGACCTGCTTCAAACTGCGGTTTTATAAGAGCTACTATTTCTCCTTCCTCGCGGAGAAGATTTTTTGCTACAGGAAGGACAAGCTTAAGTGATATAAAAGCAACGTCTACGGATGCAAAATCAAGTTCCTGACCTATATCATCAAGGGTTACGTAGCGTATATTTGTACGCTCCATATTTACAACTCTTTCATCTGTGCGCAGTTTCCAAGCAAGCTGGCCATATCCTACATCTACCGCGAAAACCTTACTTGCCCCATTCTGAAGCATACAATCTGTAAAGCCACCTGTTGATGCACCAATATCCATAGCAACAAGACCCTCAAGGTTTATCGGGAAAACCTTCATGGCTTTTTCAAGCTTTAATCCACCGCGGCTCACATACTTTAATGTTTCTCCGCGAAGTTCGATCTTATCTTTCTCACTTACCTGGTCTCCGGCCTTGTCGGCTTTTTGATTATTAACATAAACCTTGCCCTCCATAATAAGGCTTTTTGCAAGGTCTCTGCCAGAAACCAGTCCGTTTTCAACTAAATATATATCCAGTCTTTGTTTCAAGATTTAAGCATCCTTTCTATGTCTCCTGAAATCTTTTCTGCAGTAAAACCGTAAAGGTTGTTAATATCCTTAATACTTCCGTGCGCTACAAACTCATCATCAATAGCCTTGATATGAATTTTAAGTTGTGCTCCACGAAGAGCAGCCTCTGTTGCAATCATTTCACCCATACCGCCACGCTTTAAGTTTTCTTCTATGCTGAAGATAAAACCTGTTTTTTCGCCGCTTTTGAAAATAGTTTCAAAGTCAAGCGGCTTAATTGTCCTTACATCAATAAGTTCTGCCTTGATTCCTTTTTCAGCAAGCTTTTCGCAAACTCTAATTCCAAGAGTAACGCTCTGCCCTTCGCAAACGAGTGTAACATCATTTCCCTCTTTGAGGATATTTGCTTTTGAAAGAATAAAATCTCCGTTATCAATTGAAAGCTCATCTGTTCCTCTGGGATATCTTATCGCAATCGGTCCATTATGTTCATTCACCGCATAATCAAGCATTTTACATAGCTCGCTGTAGGATGACGGAGAAAGAAGTGTCATATTGGGAATTGATGTAAGATACGAAATATCAAAAATTCCCTGATGCGTTGCACCGTCACCTGCCACAAGACCTGCACGGTCAACTGCGAAAACAACGTGGTAATTTCCAATTGCAACATCGTGGATAATGTTATCATATGCACGCTGTAAAAACGAAGAATAAACTGCAACAACTGGAAGTGCTCCGCCCGCCGCTATTCCTCCTGCAAAGGTTACTGCATAACCCTCGGCAATTCCTACATCGTGGAGCCTTTCTGGATATTTCTTTGAAAATTCATAAAGACCGCTTCCAGTAATCATAGCTGGAGTAATTACAGCAATATTTTCATTCTTCTCTGTCAAATCACAAAGCTTTTCGCCAAAGACCTTTGAATATGAGTTTCCACTCACGAATACTTCGCCAGTCTCTTTCTTGAAAGGGCCTATTCCGTGGAAAATGTGCGGTTTTTTCTCTGCAGGCTCGTAGCCTTTCCCTTTTTTTGTTATTACGTGTACCAGGACAGGTTCATCAAGCATAAGCGCACGCGAGAGCATATTCTCCATTTCTTCAATATCGTGTCCGTTTACAGGGCCGAGGTATGTAATACCAAGCTGTTCAAAAAGCTGATTGGGTGCAACTGCATACTTAATAAACCGCTTTATACGACGAAGCGAATTCATAAGCTTCTCGCCGCCACCTGGCATGCTTTTGATTTTCGCAACTATTCTACGCTTTGACGCAGTATATCCTTTATTGGTACGGGCTCGCGAAAGAAAAGTCGAGAAGGCACCCACGTTTTTTGATATTGACATCTCATTGTCATTAAGAATAATAAGCATCTTGGGTTTTGTGTTTCCTATATTGTTGAGAGCTTCAAATGCAAGTCCGCCTGTAAAAGCTCCGTCACCTATAACGGCTGCTATTTTATAGTCCTCACCTTTTATATCGCGCGCCTCGGCAAAGCCTGCCGCTGTGCCCAAGGATGTTGATGCGTGTCCGCTGTAAGACGGGTCATATTCACTCTCTTTCGGATTACAGAAGCCACAGGCGCCTCCAAGCTGTCTTATTGACTCAAGCTTGTCCGCTCTGCCCGTAAGAATTTTGTGAACATAAGACTGGTGTCCTACATCCCAGATGATTTTATCATTTGGCGCGTCAAGCACACGGTGAAGCGCAACTGTAAGCTCCACCACGCCAAGATTACTCGCAAGATGGCCGCCATTTTTCGATACGCTGCTTACAAGCAAATCTCTGATTTCTTCACACAAAACTTCAAGTTGCGAAGTAGTCAATTTTTTTATATCGGACGGATATTTAATTTTGTCAAGATACTTGTACATAATTATTCTCCATTTGAATCAGTTTTTCTTGAGTTTTTCTGCAAGCTCGCCGTCAGGCTTTACAAAGGCAGTATTGTATCCCTCATAAATAACCATTCCCGGTTTTGCACCGTTTGGTTTTTTTACATGGTTTACGGGGCAGTAGTCAACCTCAAGATATGGTGAATTTTTGCCCTTTGAGTAAAATGCAGCAAGCGATGCTGCAACCTCGATTACATCATTCGGGAACTCCTCGCCCTTAAACTTTACAAGCGTGTGCGAGCCTGGAATATTCTTCGCATGAAGCCACAAATCACGGCTTCTACTCATTTTGAGAGTCAACATATCGTTTTGAATATTGTTTCTTCCAACGTACATGGTGTATCCGTTGTATTCAAATTCATATGGCTTTGAAGATTCTATGTTCTTCTCTTTTTTCCTTTTGTTTGCCTCGTTTTTAATGTATCCGTTTGCTGCAAGCTCTCTGCGGATTTCTGCAAGATGTGAAGGCGTTTGTGCATTTGATACGCTGTAAAGTACCGACTCAAGGTACTCAAGTTCGTTTAATGTTATTTCAATCTGCCTGGTAGCATAAATCTCTGTGTTTTTGGCTTTTTTATATTTTGTGTAATAACGCGTTGCGTTTTGAGACGGCGTCAGCTTACTATCAAGCTTTATTTCTATTTTTCCAAAATCTTTATCATAAAAATTTTCTGCAACAAGCTTTTCGTCGCCTTTATTGACTCTGTAAAGGTTTGCAGTAATAAGGTCACCTGCAATTTTAAGTTTTTCTCTTTCTTCAGCTTCTTTTAACTCACCCTGAAGAATGTCAAGCTTCTTTTGTGCGCGGCGAATATTATTGGCGATAGTTTTTGTAATTGCCGCACTTCTGTCGTTCATACGCGACTGCAAATCACGCGTAAAATAAAATTCACACGCCGCACTGTTCATTGATGTAAAGCTTCTAACCTTCATTCCTTCTTCGTACTGCTTTATATCAAACGGAGCAAAATCCACAGTCTTTTTTCCGTCGGAAGAATAAATCACGCAAGGGCTGAATTCAAGTCTTGATGCCTTTCCAAACAAATCAGAAAGCGCTTGTGCAATTCCTTCTTTCTGCGAAAAAGTAAGCTCCCCTATAAAAAGGTTTCGTGTTTTACAGACTCTATAAACACACTCTCCTGCAAGGAGTGGACTTATTCCCATTACGCTATCGGTTATGGCACGGTCTGCCTCTCGTCCTTCAGGGGCTTTCTCTAAAGCTTTCAGATAATCCTCTGCCAAAGCAGTTTCGGGGTTTAGCCTTTCTGTATCAGGAGGCATCATATATATTAGTCCCGGTAAAATATTTCGCACAGAGCTTACTGTTAAGTCAATATGCTTTACAGAATCAATAATTCTTCTGTTCTCGTCGAGAAAGATAATATTACTGTTTCTCCCCATTACTTCGCAAATAAGATGACGAGATATGATATCTCCAAGCTCGTTACGAGAGGATATCTCAACATCAACTGCCCTTTCAAATCCGAGCCTTACAACACTTTCTATTCTGCCGCCTGTAAGGTGCTTGCGAAGGAGCATACAAAACATTGGCGGCGCAGAAGGATTCTCCTTACTCTCCTCCACCAGATGTATGCGCGAATTGGCACTGCTTGCGCTTATTACAAGCTTTTTGGTCCCGTTTTGTCCTTTGAGAATAAGAAGCAACTCGTCACGCTCGGGCTGATGTATCTTTTCAATTTTTGCGCCTTTAAGCTCACTGTTAAGCTCTTGGGCAATAGCACCGAGTGCAACTGCATCAAGCGGCATACATATCTCTCCAAGTTAATATAGTCATAATATTATATCACAGATTATACCTCTTTGCAATACATAAAAACTGCAGTTTTCACTGCAGTTTTTATCAATATATATACGACTGGGGATTTATTGTTTCCCCGTTTACCCATAATTCAAAATGGAGATGTTCTTCATCTCTTTTTTCAACTACTGCACTGTTGCCAACAGTTGCAATAGCTTGTCCCTTTGAAACGCTATCTCCCTCTTTTACCATAATCTTTTTTTCAAGATTTTTATATACACTTACAATATTTCCCGAATGTTCAATTTCAACGCAATATCCCCAGAAATTGTCTTTATGAACTTTCTTTACATTCCCGTCCCATACACTTACGACACTATCACCTTTTTTTGCCGCGTAATCGATTCCCATATGAGCGCGCCAGTCATCCATGGTTTTGGAATAAACCGCGGTTTGAGAATAACCCTTCAGCACAGCTTGTCCAGAGGGAAAAAGCATCCTTTCGGGAGGTGCTTCTTCTTTTTTTGTTTCTTTCTTTTCTTCTTTTTTCTGCACTGCTTTTTCTTCACTCTTTTTCGAAGTATCTTCAAGTGCTTCTATTTTTTCTGATACAGCGCCCGTCGGCAAGGAGATTTCCTCTTTTTTCGGAAGCAACATTTTTCCTGTATAAACAGCATTTCTCTTACTTTCTTCCCTGCTCTTAAGAGCGGTTGCTCGCCCGATGAAGAAGCTTAAAAGGAACACAGATAGTGTTATCGCTAAAAGTATTGGCGTTTGAGGTCTTTTCATAATTTCACACTCCTTTGTTTCATTATTTCCAAAAACATTATTTTCTAAACACCGCTTATTTGTGTTCCTGTATAATAATGCTCCAGTATATCAATGTAGCTATATCCTTCTTTTGCCATAGTATTAGCACCATATTGACTCATTCCTACACCGTGACCGTAACCTGTCACTTCAAAGGTGACGGTTTCGTTATCCGCTATAATTTTGAAGCAACTGCTTCGAAGAGCAAAAATACTTCTTATTTCTCTCCCTGAAAATTCTTCGCCGCCGATATTTATGCTTTTCACGCTTCCACCCTCGCTTAATATCGGTGCACTTATATCAGCAGTGCTTTTAATTTCAATATTTGGTTTTACAGAGGCAAGTTTTTCCTTAAATTCTTTTAAGGAGACAATCTGCGTAGAATAAAAGTTTGGAGCATGCTCCTCACCATGACTTTCAACGCTTATGAGATAAGGCACTTCTCCTCCCCACACATCTTTCGAGTTTTCTGTTCTGCCCGAGCCTGACTGAGAGTGGAATACTGCCATAGCAACTGCGCCGTTATAGGTTATGATTTCCCCTGCGGTGTCATATACTGCATCTGATATTTTTTCCTGATACTCTTCTTTCTTATCGCCCCATAAAATGCTTTGCTCCTCCCCTGTTTTATATGCTTTGCAATGTGCAAAGTCCGTACAAACTGCTGCATCAGGATGGTCGGGAGAGGGATTTTCCTTGCGGTAAAAGGCATAACTTCTCGCCGCAACCGCCTGTGCCTTAAGTGCTTCTTTTTCAAATTCGGCGGGCATTTCCGCGGCAACCACTCCGCACAGATACTCCTCTACATCCATAGAGCGTGTTTCCCCCTTATCTTTAAAATACACGCTAATCTCTCCCGTTTTAGATTTATTTTCCTTCACATCATCTTTTTTCTGTACGTTCATAAAAAAGAATACCAAAGATGGGATTACCATAGCTGATATTATAAAAAATGCTGTTGCAACAAAAAAGCGTTTAATCACAAATTTCACCTCGCGCTATATACATTCTATTTATATTGTGAAATAAATAGAACTTTTGTATTGTAATCGCAAGTATTTTATGGTATAATAACTCAAAATATCGTTGTTTATCAGCAAAGCAATCAGAACGGAGGCAACTTCATGCAGGAAGGCTACTCAAATTTTATTCACGACATTATTGATCAGGACTTGGCGGAGGGACGTGAAAATTGCGTTCACACACGTTTTCCTCCCGAGCCTAACGGTTATCTTCATATCGGCAGTGCAAAAGCCATATGGATAAACCATAGCACAGCAAAAAAATATGGTGGTCTTTTCAATCTCCGTTATGACGATACAAATCCCGTTAAGGAAGATGATGAGTTCGTAAAGGCTATTGAAGAGGATTTGCATTGGCTTGGCGCAGACCCCACAGGTGGTATCTTCTACGGAAGTGACTATTTCGATAAATGCTACGAGTTTGCCTGCAAGCTCATCCGTGATGGAAAAGCATATGTTTGCGACCTTTCACAGGAGGAAATGGCACTCTATCGCGGTACTCTTACAGAGGCTGGCAAAGAAAGCCCCTACAGAGGCAGAAGCGTTGAGGAAAATCTTGACCTTTTCGAGCGAATGAAAAATGGTGAATTCCAGAATGGCGAGCGTACACTCCGCGCAAAAATTGATATGACCTCTCCTAATATGAATATGCGCGACCCTGTTATCTACCGCATACTTCACACAAGTCATCACCGTCAGGGTGATAAGTGGTGCATCTATCCTATGTACGACTTCGCTCACCCCATTCAGGATGCACTTGAGGGAATTACTCATTCTCTTTGTTCAATAGAGTTTGAGAACCACCGCCCCCTTTATAACTGGGTTGTTGAAAATGTTGGCTTCGAGCACGATCCTCACCAGTACGAGTTTGCAAGACTTAATATGACTTATACAGTTATGAGCAAGCGTTATCTTCGCAAGCTTGTCGAAACAGGCTATGTTGACGGTTGGGACGACCCGAGAATGCCTACCCTTCAGGGGCTCCGCAGAAGAGGTTATACCCCCGCCGCAATATTTGACTTTATTGAGCGCAGCGGTGTTGCCAAGGCAAACAGTATGGCAGATATAAGACTTCTTGAGTATTGCATCTGCGAAGAATTAAATGAAAATGCTCAGAGAAGAGTTGCGGTTATTGAGCCTTTGAAGGTTACTATAACAAATCTTCCCGATGACCATATTGAATATTTCGAGCTTCCCAATCATCCCAAAAAACCTGAACTTGGAACAAGAAAAGTTCCCTTTACCAATAAGCTCTATATCGAACAGAGCGATTTCATGGTAGAGCCTATCCCCGGTTTCAAGAGGTTAAAGCCAGACGGTGAAGTCCGTCTTATGGGTGCATATATAATGAAGTGTGACGAGGTTATTTATAACGAAGACGGAAGCATAAAGGAGCTTCTTTGCACAGTTGATATTGAAACAGGTAACGGTATCCCTGTTGACGGAAGAAAGGTCAAAGGTAACATCCATTGGCTCAGCCGCGAAACTGCCGTTAAATTCAGCGTCCATCAGTTTGACAATATTTTCAACAAAGAGAATGTTGCAACACTTCTCGAAGATGATAATTTTGATGAGTTTATAAATCCTGATTCGCTCATTGTATATGAAAAATCCTATGGCGAGCCTTCTCTTGCAGACGCAAAGGTTGGAGAAAAGTTCCAGTTTGTGCGTATGGGTTACTTTACTAAAGACAGTAAGAATGATGGCGTGTTCAATCGTACAGCGCCTCTTAAGAGCTCATTTAAGCCTGAATAAAAAAATCCCACAGTAGATAACTACTGTGGGATTTTTTTATCGATTAAAATAGTTCGTTACTGTCAAGGACTATCGTAAATGGTCCGTCGTTTACGAGCGATACCTTCATATCTGCGCCAAACTGACCGCACTCAACTTTACCAAAAATGGTGCAGCATTTCTCTTTAACATACTCATAGAGTTCCTCGGCAAGCTTCGGGGAGCCTGCGTTTATAAATGATGGTCTGTTGCCTTTTCTACAATCTGCATAAAGGGTAAACTGCGAAACAACCATTACCTCGCCTGATACCGCATCTATACTTAAATTTGTCTTACCTTCGCTGTCTTCAAAAATTCGCAGGCGCGAAATTTTTTCAATCATTTTATCGGCAATTTCACACGTATCATCATTTGAGACGCCGAGAAGGAGTAAATACCCCTTCCCTATCTCACCTACTTTATTCCCTGCTATGGTAACTGACGCTTCTTTTACACGCTGTAAAACTATTTTCATAGTGACTCTACCTTTTCATTATCTTCAACTTCTACGAGTCCATCAGGAGTTTCAAGAAGGTCGTGTTTCTGCAGAAAGAACTTTCTTACTGCAAAGAGTATTGCAATCGCAAAAACAGTAATAAGGTTTTCAAGCGGTGTTGTGTGCTCTACTATAAGTTGACGCGCAAGTGCAAATGCAAGTACCTCAATAACAGTTTCGGGGGTATGCTTACAAAACATTTTTATAAGCTCTGCACCGATTGCAAGAGTGATTGCACCGTCAAGAATATTTATCAGAAAATCTGTTTCTTTTGCAAAAAGAGAAAGGCTAAAAGTATCAACAACCATCCTTATTGCAAAAACAAATATCGAAAGTCCTACTATAAGTGAAATGAAAAGCTCAAAAAGATAACTAACCTCGAACATTTTATCCTGCAGTTTTTTTCTCATATGTTTTCTCCTTTTATTACAAAGTAACCTTTACTTTTCCGGGATGACTATAATCAATTCTGTCGCCTGTTGAGTTAAAGCTTAATAGCAAAATACTCCGCTGCATTGTTATAGCAGATATCTTCTACGATTTTTCCTAAAAGTTCAAAATCTCTGGGGAATTCACCATTTTCAACCCAAGTCCCGAGAATATTACACAAAATTCTTCTAAAATACTCATGATGGGGATACGATGTGAAGCTTCTTGAGTCGGTAAGCATTCCCACAAACGCGTGAAGTGCACCAAGGTTTGCAAGAGCCTTCATCTGCTCTTCCATACCGTCGCGGTGATCATTAAACCAACAAGCAGAACCAAACTGGATTTTGCCCTTAATACAGAGCTACATTCGACTTTTCGATAAGCTTACGTGCAGAAAATCCGCCTTTTGCTATCATTTCATTAGCTTTGTTCCAGATTTTATCAACTGTTTTTTCAGTAAGAGGCTCTGTTATACCGAAATATCTCTGAAGCTCAAGGTGTGTCCAGTGATAAAGAGGATTTCCGATAGCGTACTGAACTGCTTTTGCATACGCTTTGAACTTTTCGTAATCTGTGGCATTTCCTGTACAACATTTTTCAGGAATACCTGCACTACGCATATATCTCCACTTATAGTGGTCACCTGAAAGCCATATTTCAGCTATATTCGAATAATTTTTATCCTCTTAAATTTCTTTGGGAGACAAGTGGCAGTGGAAGTCATATATCATTTTGTTTTTTGCATAAGTGTGATAAAGCTTCTGCGCTGTCTTTGTTTCAAGCAGAAAATTTTCGTCCATAAATTTTTCATACCAGATTACCTCTCTATAATTATCGTGTTATAAATTTTCCGCTTTCAGTTCCGTTATAAACTGCATCCTCTGCTGCAATTTTCCCGCCTACGATTACGTAGTTAAGCCCTTCTGCAACGTCGGTACAGTTTGTAGAATATGCTTTGTCAATTATTTTATCAGCATCAAAATACATTTTCTGCATCGAACTCTTCCCGAAGGAGTCCTTTTCCTATTTATTTTGCGCCATTTTTGTTATGAGGTTATATTTAGAAAGCGGTTTCGGTTCAACGAGAACTTTTTACAGAGTATTTTTCAATGAGTTTGGTTGTTCTCCGAAAGAATATATGAGGAAAATATAATTATCGGATGGATTGCAGTTGCAACCCATCCTTTTTCATATATAATAACCTTTATTTTATTTTTGGAAGACTTGCAGCTGCTACTGACTGACCTACTCTTCTTGCCTTTTCATCGGGAATATGAAGCTGCACCTTTTCATTAAGTTCGGGGAATTCGTTCTTCAATACTTCGTTAGCCTTTTCAAGAAGAATTGTGCCGCCCTTACCGCTTGTTACTCTACCCATAATAAGGACGTGCTTAATATCATAAAATACGCTATAGTATGCGATTGCATAACCAAAATATGTACCGATTGTTTCATAGATGTCGGCTGCACGAGGATCATCCTTCTCCATAAGTCCCTGAACAACCTTAAGTTTTTCTGCAGGAGAAAGGCTTTCGTCAAGCTCAATACCTGCCTTGGGAGCAAGCTTTATAACTGCATCCTGAGAGAAGTACTTAACACCGCAACCGTAGTCGCCACTCCACTCGTCAACCATTGCGCCCTTGTTGAAATCAACGGGAGCGAATGCAAGCTCGTTAAGCCAGCCTGTGATATTGCCTTCCTTGTCAACATAGCCAACAGCCTCACTTGTACCCATAGCAACGCCTAAAATATTGTTGTCCTCAAGGCTCATAGCACCAGCAAGAGCAGTTACATCACCGTCATTTGCAACCTCAACCGGAACATCACCGATTTCCTTTGCAACATTTATATACATATTCTTAACGTGCTTCTCAAAATCTTCATCAGAAACCTTGAGGAAAAGTGAAGCAAGCATAATTTTGTTGTCTACATAAACACCTGCTGAAGATACGCCGATAGCGTCAACTCTGGGCATATGTGATGCTGCAGTTTTCATAGCATTTAAGATACCCTCGTAGTGATACATCGGGTCACTGTTGATTTTGGGGAACCATACAACTTCTTCGGAATATACGGTTTCACCATCGATAACTGCGGAAACCTTACGGTCACTTCCACCTGCGTCAAAGCCGATACGGCAGCCGTCAAGATGACGGCCTACAGGTGAAGATGTGTCATTTTCAGCGGGAGCATCCTTAACATCCTCTACATATGCCACCTCGAAATCCTTTTCGTAGATACGAGCCATTGTAATGCGGTCAAAGTCTCTTGCACCGCCTACGCTATAATCATCAGCGATACGGTCGTATATGTACTTGGAACCTGCAACAGTTACCTTGTAGCCGCCCTTTGCCCAAAGAAGTGTTTTAATAATTCTTTCTACGATTGCGTAATTTTCTTCATCGCGGCCTGTGTTTTCCTTATAAACATCAAGGTTAAAAGTAGCTGTAAGTCCGCCGTTTCTTTCAACTGCGATAACCACGGGCTGTGATTCGTTCTTTTTAACATCTTCCTTAAAATCGTTGAGTGCCTTTATCATAGGCATAAATTCAGGTTCAAGTTTTGCAAGTATCATAATTATTCTCCTTTATATCTTATTTCTCCGCCAAGAATTGTCATATCTATATTGAATTCTTCGTCGGCAATTATTATATCTGCGCGTTTTCCTACTTCAATGGAGCCTATCTCACTATCCTCACCAAGAGCTTTTGCTACATTTATAGAAGCACAGTTAACCGCTTCATTGAGTTCAAGATGAGAGTTCTTAAAGAAATTATAAACTGCCTTATTAAGGGTAAGTACACTTCCTGCTATTGTTCCGTCTGGAAGCAGGCATTTTATACCCGTTTTATTAAGCAATTGTCCACCAAGGGTATAGTCTCCGTCAGGCATACCTCCTGCTCTCATACAGTCGGTGATAAGACAAAGCTTATCTTTTTTTGTTTTAGCGATAAGAGAGTAAAGACCTTTATCAATGTGGAATGTATCTGCTATGAATTCAGTTGTTATATCATCTCTTGAGAGTGCCGCACCAACAACACCGGGATTACGGTGAGAAAGAGCTGTCATAGCATTAAAAAGATGTGTTACGTGACCGGCCCCCTTATCAAAAGCATCGAGAGTCTCTTCAAAAGTTGCATCTGTGTGACCGATAGATATAAGTACATCAGTATTTTTTCTAACGTCCTCGATACATTCCATAGCGCCATCAACCTCAGGCGCTATTGTAAAGAGCTTTATTATATCAGCGTGCTTCTTGATAAACTCTGCATCGGGTTTTTTAATATGTTCCCCGGGTTGAGCGCCTTTCTTTGACATATTAATGAAAGGACCTTCAGCATTTACACCTAAAATTCTTGATCCGTAATAATCCTCACTATTCTTAAGTGCGCGGATAGAATCAAAAGCTTTTTCAAGGTCTTCTATGGAAATAGTCATTGTTGTCGGGCACCACGAGGTAACACCATTTTTAATGATACCCTCTGCCATAGACTGAACACCCTCACTAGTACCGTCCGACGAATCTGCGCCGAGGTATCCGTGAATGTGCATATCAATAAGCCCGGGGGAAACATATTTCCCTTTTGCATCAATGACTTCATATTTACTTTTATCAATATTTTTTTCTTCGGTTATTTCGACAATTTTCTCATCGAAAATAACCGCCATATTTGCGGCAACCTTATCCTTGAGAATAAGCTTGCCATTCAGAATACATTTCATGATCTTTTTCCTTTCACTTTACTCCGTATAAATCTTATCACACTATTTTACTAAACGCAACTTTTTTTTGGAATAAGTCATTATTTTTTGATATTTCTTGCGCAAAAAAACAAGAGGCAGTCTTGCTATGCAAAACTGCCTCTTTTCTAGCATTCAAAAGCTACTATTCAACGTCGTCCTTATTCTTTTTAATCATACCGTTCACCTTGTCAATTGCAAGCGGAATATAATCAACAAGTTTGTCGATAGGTGTATTTCCTGAAGATACGGGGACCATTTTAATCTGGTCAGCTGTTACAACGAGAAAACCTACGGGAGAAATAGAAACACCCGCTCCGCTACCTCCGCCAAAAGGCTTGTCCCCTGCTGTCTCCGAGGGAATGTCACTTCCGCCTGCCGCAAAACCGAATCCGACCTTGGAAATAGGGATAATCATTGTTCCGTTACTCGTCTCAACGGGTTCACCGATAACGGTATTTACATCAATCATTCCCTTGATGTTTTCCATTACTGTACTCATTAAATTGTTGATAGGATGTTCGCCCATTAATTACTCCTCCTTGATTTTATTTTCATCAAAATTGTTATCGCAATAAATATAATATAAGCAACATTGCTTTTGAATATACATTTTCCTTCAAAGGAAAATCTTGCTTCATTATAGACTGGTGTGATATTTACATTATGTTTTTTTATATAGCAGATGTGTCCAATTCTGCCAATGAGTCCGTAGAGTGCACCCCAGAGAGCTCCTGTCAGAATAGCAGTTGTTGCAGCTTCACCTGTACCGAAATCTACTTTAAGCTTTATTTCCTCAAGTGACACGTGCCTCCTAAGAAGCTTTACCGTCATTTTATAAAAGCTTCTGAAATCGTCAATTTTATTTCCGAGCTTTTTTGAGTTTTTCTCGAGTTTTTTTGCCTTTTCTTCGGGAACATTTGAAGATTCCTTTCCCTTCAGTATGGTTTTATACACGGGAATCCCTGAGAAAAAAACTCTTATACTCATCTGTTCCTTATAGATAAGCTCTGCCTTCAGCGGTAAAAACAATATGCAAATCAGAATAATAAGTATTGCCGCGATAATGCCATATATCAATTATCCATCAATCTCCGTTTCAGTATTGTTTTCCTCTGCAACTTTTTCTATAATGTCGCTTTTCTCTTTTTCCGACTCATTAAGAGGCACTTCCTTTTCGGGAAGCGGTGGAAGCTCCTCGAGATTTTTGAGGCCGAAACATCTTAAAAACTCCGTTGTCGTTCCATAGAGTATAGGTCTTCCCGGGGTTTCGGCTCTTCCAAGCTCATCAATAAGTCCTCTTTCAAGAAGTCTTGTCACAGAATATGTAGAATCTACTCCGCGGATAAACTCAATTGTGCCCTTTGTAACGGGCTGATTATATGCAATTATGGAAAGTGTTTCAAGCGCGGCAGAAGAAAGACCTGCCTGCTTTTTAATCTGCGAAACTCGCTTGATACATTCAAAATACTCCGGGTTCGAACACATCTGTAAGGAATTTTCAATTTCAATAATTTTAATTCCACGGTTTTCCTCATCATATTTTTTCTGAAGAGTAATAGCCGCCTCTTTAATTTCCTCTTCCTTGACTTCAAGTGCTTCTGCAAGCTTTTCTATCTCTACTGCCTCTCCAAGCGAGAACAAAACCGCTTCAAGCGCACACTCAATATTCTTCCCAATTGTCAAGTTCCACATCTTTTTCACCTCTCTCGCAATAGAGTCGGTCGCCCTCTTCTATTACAGTAACTACATTCTCTTTAATAAGCTCTAAAAGAGCAAGGAAGGTTGCAACATATTCTCCGCGGACAGTAAGCCCGTCAAAGAGATTTACAAATGCGGTCTTCTCCCCTTTTTTAAGTTTTCCCAGAACGCCCTTTGAAGCCGTTCTCACGGAATAATTGGTTCTTCCTATGACACGCTTAAAGGACTTGGGGTCAATAGGCTTGCGAGTTGCACTTCTGTCTATCACAGAGAAAAATGCTTCAAAAAGCCTTTCAATCGGTATTTCCTTGTTCTCTGTCTTAACCTTTGGAAGATCAAGAGGCTCTGCGCCCTTGAAGACCACCTCATCACGGCTATGACTGAGTACATCCATCTGTGCTGAAATTTCCTTGTATCTTTTATACTCCTCAAGTCTGTCAACAAGCTCTGCACGGGGGTCATCTTCATCCTCTTCAGGCGTGGGAAGAAGCATTTTCGACTTGATATACAAAAGCTGGGACGCCATCACAAGGAAATCGCCTCCCACTTCCATATCAAGCTGCTGCATTAGCTCGATATATGCAAAATACTGATCGGTTATCACAGAAATAGGAATATCGCATATGCTTACTTTATTCTTACTGATAAGATGAAGCAGAAGGTCAAGAGGGCCTTCAAACACATCTACTTTGAAAGAAAGTTCGCTCATAATATTTTTCCTTAGCTAAATAGATTTATTAGTCCTTTCAAAAGACTAGCCCACATGCCATAAATGGGATTTATAAAAAGTCCCAGAATTCTTCCAAGAACACCTGTAAACGATAAAATCATCAAAATCGGGAAGCCGAAACGCTCGTACATCAAAAGCTTACTGTAGTTTTCGTATGACAAAAATGCTCCTAAAATCTTGCTTCCGTCAAGCGGAGGAAAAGGTATAAGGTTAAACACTGCAAAGCTTATATTCACAACCGCAAGCTGAATTAACACAGTGTATCCAAACTGTGTTAAAAAGTTGGGTGCTTTTATAAATACGAAGTTAAAATAAAGAGCAGTAAGAACTGTGGATGCAAATGCAAGGATTATATTTGAAAGCGGTCCTGCAAGTGCAACAAGTGCATTATCTTTCTTGCGATCCCTAAAATACATAGGGTTTACAGGGTCAGGCTTTGCCCAACCAAATCCGAATAAAACCATACACAGCGCTCCCCACGGGTCAAGATGCGAAAGAGGATTGAGGGAAAGTCTGCCTGCGTATTTTGCAGTCGGGTCACCAAGTTTATATGCAACATATCCGTGAGCAAGCTCATGGACAGTTATAGCTGTAAAAAGTACAATAACTCGTGCAAGAAGCTGCGAAAGAGTTCCAACGATGTTCAATATATTTCACCTCTGTTTTACCACATTTTTACTTATTTATCATACCATATAAAAGCTATGATTGTCAACAAAACACACTCACCTTCATATATTTTTTACAAAATTTTCTCGATGTAGACATATATAAAAAAGAATGCAGAACTTTTTTGTCCTGCATTCCTTTTTTAGTCGTTTTGTGATGAGCAATCCCCATTACATTCCTTGCAGTAAGGGCATCCTATGCACTTCTGCCCTTTCTTTTTTGCACTTGCTATGTAGAATATCGCAAGCGAAAAAATCGCAATAAGAGTAAGTATTATTAAAATATCTTTCATATTAAACACCACTTTATTATCCGATAGAAATTTCTTTCTTTACTTCCTTGTCTGCCTTTCTTATCAGGTATGTAATATAAAGAGCTATAACAAGCACTGCTATAAGTCCGTAGATAAAGCCTGCTCCAAATTTCCCTGTAGTTATAAGAGTTCCTAGCTGATACACGAAAAACGATACTGTAAATCCCGTCGCAAACTGGAGACCTATGCCTCCCCAGAGCCACTTTCTGCTCTTTATTTCAGAGTTCATCGCGCCGATTGCGGCAAAGCACGGAGGCGTAAAAAGATTAAACATAAGATAAGAAAGTGCCGCCACCTTTGTAAGCCCCATAACAGATGCTATTTCAGCATTTCCTCCCGTTACCTCAAAGTCTTCATTTATAAATCCGGCTATTGCAGGATAAACAACAGCAATTGTGCCGACAACATTCTCTTTAGCGATAAAGCCTGTAACAGCTGCTGCCGCGAGCTGCCATGCCTTGATACCTACAACGGGAATAATTATATACGAGATAGGAGTAGCTATGCCCGCAAGAATAGAATTGTTTGCTTCGGTAGCCACAGTAAATGACCAGGTAAATGTCTGCATAATCTGTACTGCCGCATTACAAACGAGGATGATTGTACCTGCCTTCACAATATACGCCCATCCGCGAGAGCACATTGAAGTAAATGCTCTCTTTACACTAGGAATCTTATATTCGGGAAGTTCCATGATAAAGAACGATTTTTTGTTTTTGTTTCCTGTTATTGCGTTTATAAGAAGAGCCCCGAAGAAAATTATAAGTATACCTGCAAAGTACATAAGTGTACCTACCCATGTAGCATTTTCAAAAAACGCACCTGCAAAAAGAGCAATAACGGGGAGCTTTGCGCCACACGGCATAAAGGGTGCAAGCATAGCTGTTGCACGACGCTCTCTTTCATTTCTGATTGTACGACACGCCATCACGCCGGGGATTGCACAACCTGTTCCGATTACGAAGGGAATTACAGATTTTCCTGAAAGTCCTACTTTTTTGAATATAGGGTCAAGCACTACACTTACACGCGCCATATATCCGCAATCTTCCAAAAGTGCGATGAGGAAATACATAACCATTACAAGCGGAAGGAAGCCAACAACTGCTCCTACACCACCAATAATTCCGTCAAGAAGAATTGCTCTTAAAATGTCGCTGCTTCCCTGCATCCAGCCTTCAGCAACAGAGTAGAAAGCATCTATCCAGCCTACAAGCGTATCTGCGAGGAATGGACCAAGGGTGGACTGTGAAATATCAAACACGAGAAACATTATGATAGCAAAAATAGGTATTCCGAGCCATTTGTTTGTTATAACTGCGTCGATTTTATCCTGAAAATTTCTCTCATTTGTATGTACTACACGCTTTTCAACAGCCTTTACAAGCTTATTTACAAATTCAAATCGTTTTCTGTCGGCAGCTTTCACTGTAGCTTTACTTACAAGGTCCATTTCCTCTTGTACAAATGGAGCATTCTGCATTTTTCCTTTAAGCGAAACTGCCTTTTCAATCAATTCAGAAAGACCATTTCCGCCACTTACGGTCGAAACAGTTTCTACAACAGGGCATCCCAGCTTTTCAGAAAGAAGCGCAACGTCAATTGTTGTCTTCTTTTTATCGTTAATATCACTCTTGTTAAGAGCCACAACCATTGGGATTCCAAGTTCAAGTAGCTGTGTGGTGAAAAACAAGCTGCGGCTGAGGTTTGTCGCATCGACGATGTTTATTATAACGTCTGGGTTTTCTTCTTTAATATAGCTGCTTGTGATACTCTCCTCAGAGGTAAATGGCGACATTGAATATGCGCCCGGAAGGTCAACTGCAATAAGTTCTTCCTTATTATAAAAGCTCTTTTTTATCGGAGCTTCTTTTTTCTCTACGGTTACCCCTGCCCAGTTTCCTACGCGCTCATTTCTTCCCGTAAGAGCGTTATACATTGTAGTTTTACCGCTATTTGGGTTCCCTGCCAGTGCAATTCTCATAATTATCCTCCTTATTCTTTAACGCAGTTAGTCATAACTAACCGTGTCCTAAAAATAAAAGCCTTTCGGCTGTTATTTTATATTAAAATGGCTTCTGCCAACTGATTATCGATATTATATCGCCCGTCCTTTATCGAAACGACACAGCTACTCTTAAGATGCGATATAACCGTTATAGGTTCTCCACTGTAGCAACCAAGCGAAAATAAAAAGGCATCGAGCTCTTCATCATCTGTCAGAATTTCTTTTATAATATATTCTTTTCCTTCTTCCGCATTGGTAAGATTCATAACTGCACCTTCTCTCAAATCAGTTAGTTAGCCTTAACTAACCATGGATATTTTAACAGTAATATTTTTGTTTGTCAATAGTTTTTCTGAAATTTTCCCATAATTTACATAAAAGATTTTAGGGATTTTTGCAGAATATTTTAGTATGCGCCTACTTGTCTGCGGTAGGTCCTAAATAATTATATGCAGACAGAAAGGTTTGAAAACTATATGAACAACAAAAAAATAATTGCCTCGCTTACAGCTTTGGCACTTCTCCCCACCTCTGCCTTTGCAAATGTGAGCTACAGAGTGCAAAAGGGTGATTCCTACTGGAACATAGCGCAAAAGTTCAATACTTCGCTCAATTCCGTCCTCAATGCAAACGGGGCAAATTCATCCACATCTCTGATGGTGGGGCAGATAATTACCGTTCCTTCAGACACATACACCGTACAAAAAGGAGATACATATTACCTGATTGCAAAAAAATGCGGTATATCACTTTCATCTCTCCTTGAGGCTAACAACGCAAACAGTAATTCTATGCTTTATGCAGGGCAAAAAATAACTATTCCGTCTTCAAATGACGGGCACACTTCTTACACTGTTCAAAAAGGTGATACCTACTGGACAATTTCGCAAAAATATGGTATTTCTCTATCTGCTCTGCTCAGTGCAAATAATGTTACCGACAACACCTCGCTTTTTGTAGGAGATGTTATAAGGATTCCTACTGGGGGAACCTCCTCGGGGGGAACCTCCTCGGGAGGAACTTCTTCAGGGGGTGGCACAAGCTCCTCACCCTCAATCACATATAAAACCCATACAGTAACAAGCGGAGATACTCTGTGGAATATCGCAATAAAGTATGGTATCCCCTATCAGGAACTGCTGGATACAAATTCCCTTACAGAATCAAGCTACATATATAATGGAATGAAGCTTACCATTCCCGTTCACCATATTCCCGTAAAGAGTTCTCCCAGCGGTTACGGAGAGCTGCTTGAGTGGTTTAGTGAGGCGCAGTATGTTGTCCCTATAAACGCAGATTTTACTGTGGTTGATCTTGCTACAGGAAAAAGCTTTAATGCAAGGAGAACTGTCGGCAGCGGTCACGCAGATTGCGAGCCACTTACTGCAAGTGATACCGCAAAAATGAAAGAAATATGGGGCGGAACACTTAACTGGAACAAGCGAAGTGTTCTCATAAAAATAGGCGGAAGAACTATTGCCGCAAGTGCCGCAGGTATGCTTCACGCGGGCAACGACGGTGCGCCAGGCGGCACGTGGACAAGTTGGCGAAGCGACAATTACGGTGCAGGAACAAACTATGACTATATAAAAGGAAACGATGCACACGGACATTTTGATTTGCATTTTTATAAATCGATTGGTCACAGCAGCGGAGTTGAAAATTCTACTCATCAGAAAAATGTTCTGAAAAGCGCAGGAAGATAAAAAAATCCCTGAAAACATATTTGTTTTCAGGGATTTTTCACTTTAACAAGCTCCATAAAATGCCATATATTATATTCTTATCGTAAAGCTTTACCGCAAGATATGAGTTTTCTATGTTCTCCTTAATAGCCAGAACATTTCCTTCAGGAGAAAGAGTCATTATTATGCCTATAGCTATGTAACATACCAAAATACCGCTTATAATGCCTGCCAGCATTCCCAAAAGCCTATTAGCCTGCTTTATAACGGGAAACTTTGCGGCAATATTAAGTATTTTTGAAAGCAAAATTATTAAAACCTTCGAGGCTATAATAACTACAACAAAACTTATTATATTCATCACAAGAACACTTGCGGTCTCTACTGCGGCATCCGTGATTAAAAGCTTTGCCGCGCCCTCTGCCTTCCCCGCAAGAAATTCTCTCACAGATTCTTTTACACTGTCTCCGAATGAAGACTCGTAGAGAATTTTCGATACTGGGTTATAGAGAAGCATACTTAAAATGACCGAAAGAACTGTTGATGCAATACCCACAAGTGTTTTAACAAGACCTTTCTTCGCACCAAGGTATGCAAAAATAATTAAAATCGCGATAAATATAATATCTGCCATAAAAACTTTCCTTATTCTATAACTTTTCCGCCTGAATTTCCAAGCACAAACAAATGCTTGTTATCCTCATAAATAACCATCTTCTTTATGGAATAATCTGTTTCTATCGTTTTTCTCTCGCGAAGCTTTCCATTTGTAACATAAATCTTTTTTCCAAATGCAAGGGCTACACAGTCATCATTTCTGCTGATGGCATCAATCATACCATCATAGCTTTTTTCTGCCACAACCTTACCAAGTCTGTTTATTACTTTTATATCAGTCGAGCTTCCTTCTACGATAGTCCCTGAAGAAGAAAATGCAAGCACCAATGTATCATGATTTGAAACATCTGCTTTTACAAGGGTTTTCTTCCCGAAGTCGTAGCTCCATCTCTTTGTACCATCAGAATTGAAGTATGTAAGAGAATTGTTTCCCAGAAGCGTATAGGTATCATTATTATTAAAGTTTAGCGAATAGAAGATTTCAGAGTCGAAGGTTTCTTTATTGATAACTTCGGCAGTTGTAATATCAATTAAAAAGACCTCTCCCAGAAGCTTTTTATCTCCTGCTGATGCAAGTGAGATGGCAATTGCGTTATTAGCGGAGTTTATATCGCCATCTAAAAACTCGCTCTTACTCACATCCCATTTGAAAATTGCTTCACCGCTTCTGTTATATACCATACATTCACAGTTGTAGCCTTCTTTTTCAGTTACTGCAAAAAGGTATCCGTTTTTATTAACCTTCGCACTAATTATTTTATTATCGGTTTGTATATTATATGCCTGTGTTTCTTCCTTAAAAACTGTTACTTCTTTTGAGTCAATCTCATAGCATGCCGCCCACTCGCCTTCTGTATGAACCAGAGGCTCGGACATAGCAATAGGATAGCTTTTTGAAGAAGAGTCTTTATCAATTACAGTAAATGCAGTTGTCGTAAGAAAGGCAACCTTTTCCTTAAGTCGTCCTATATCCCCGCCGAAAAAGGATTCTTCATCATCCTGACTTTTTGAGATAAGCTCGCTACTTTCTTCCTTGCCAAATTTAAAGATATCTCTGTCTCGGTTCTGATAAAATATAACGACAAACATAGCCAGTATCACGACTATTGCTGCAGCATTTTTTAATATGCCCAGTATCTTTTGTTTATTCATAGTTAACCTCCACAAGCGAAAGTCCCTGCGGCGGAGCAGTAATTCCCATCTCTCGCCTGTCTTTTTTTTCAATTAGTTCCTTGATATCGTTTTCCGAAAGCTTTCCATTCCCCACATAGACAAGCGTCCCCACAATAATTCTTACCATATTGTATAAGAAACCGTCTGCAGCAGCACGCACAGTTATTATATCTCCGTCTTTTTTCACGCTAAGCTCTGTGAGATTTCTTACAGTTGATTTAACAACGCTTCCTGCCGCACAAAATGAAGCGAAATCGTGCTTTCCTTTAATTATTTCTGCCGCATGCTTCATTTTTTCAACATCAAGCTCTATGGGATAATGCCACGCGAAATCACGAAGAAGCGGGTCCTGAAAGGCACGGTTTACGATTTTATATTCATATGCTTTTGTAACTGTATGAAATCTCGCATTAAAATCTTCAGGAGCTTCCTCACACTTATATACCCTTATGTCTTCAGGAAGTTTAGTGTTAAGGACAAAGGGTATTTTATCCGTAGGAATCGTAGTATCACCCTTAAAGCTGCATACATATATTCTGGCGTGAACTCCTGCATCTGTTCTTGAACAGCCGGTTACAACCGTTTCCTTTCCAAACATTTCTGAAAGCACGCTTTCTAAAACTTCCTGAACAGTAATCCCGTTTTTCTGACGCTGCCATCCGTGATAGTTCGTGCCGTCATATGCCATTGTCATTTTATAAGTCATTTAGTGCACAACCTTTATAGCTACAAGAATAATAATAAATATAATTCCGTACACAAGCGCATAGAAATCATATTTACCAAAGGAAAAACGACGATAACTGCTGCGGTTTGCATCTGCATTATAGCATCGGCATTCCATTGCTACAGCAAGGTCGTCTGCCCTGCGGAAAGCGCTCACAAAAAGCGGTATAAGAATAGGTATCATAGACTTTATACGCTTAATCGGGTTTGGATTTTCAAAATCCGCACCGCGGGAGGTCTGCGCTTTGATTATCTTATCCGTTTCATCAAGAAGCGTAGGAATAAAGCGAAGCGCTATACCTATCATCATTACAAATACTGATATGGGTACACCTATTTTCTTAAGCGGAGATAAAAGCACCTCGAGACCGCCTGTGAGAACCGTTGGAGTGGTCGTCAGCGTGAGAATTGATGTGCCTATAATGAGAAGAATTATTCTTACCGCCATCTTTGACGCCATATATACGCCCTCAAGAGTGATTGTGAGTATTCCTTTGGAGAAGATTACATTTTCTCCCTGTGTCATAAAAAGGTTTAGCATTGCTGTGATAACAACAAGCAAAATTATTGGTTTAAGGCCACGGAGCATAAACTTAAGCGGTATTTTTGACGCACCGATAACAAATGCAGTAAGAACTATAATTGCTACATATGACCAGAAGCCTTCTATAACAAAAAGAGTAATCATATAAAAAAGAGTCCATAAAACCTTTGTTCTCGGGTCCATCTTATGAATAGGAGATTGCGCATCATAGTACTGACCAATTGTGATATCCCTTATCATTTCTCCACCTCCAATGCCTTGCAGATTGCATTACATGCATCATCTACGGTGAAGATATTCTCGGCAATATTCATTCCGCCTTCATTAAGTAGCTTTATTATCTTTGTTATTTCAGGAATTTCAAGGGAGCATTCCTCAAGCGTGGAGGCATCTGCAAAAACTTCGCTTGTAGGAGCATCTTTGAGTTTTTCGCCATTATTAAGAAGGATAATTCTGTCAACATTTTCTGCCAGATCCTCCATACTGTGCGAAATCAGTATAATGGTTGTCCCCTCCTGCGCTCTTATTCTTTTGAGTTCTTCCAAAAGACGCGCTCTTCCCGACGGGTCAAGTCCCGCGGCAGGCTCGTCGAGTATCAAAACTTCGGGGTTTGTAGCGAGAACACCTGCTATTGCAACTCGTCTTTTCTGTCCACCCGAAAGCTCAAAAGGAGATTTATCGAAAAGTTCTTCCTTAAGATGAGCAAGACTTGCGCTTTTTCTTACACATTCATCAATTTCTTTTTCTGTAAGCCCTTTGTTTTTCGGTCCAAAAGCAATATCACGGTAAACAGTTTCTTCAAAAAGCTGATGCTCGGGATACTGAAATACAATACCCACCTTACGCCTTAAAGCACGGGCAGCACTTTTATAGTCGGGAAATTTTTCACCATCTACAATAATCTCACCTTCTGACGGATTTATAAGTCCTGCGAGAATTTGTGCAACTGTGGTTTTTCCACTTCCCGTGTGACCTGCTATTCCTATAAATTCACCTTTATTTATTTTTAGATTTATATTCTTTAGTGCAACTGTATTTTCACTGCTGTTGGCACTGTACGAATATGAAATATTTTTCAATTCAATCATAACTGTTTCCTTTGTCTAAGCACTTCTTGGGCACATTTTTCGGGAGTAAGAACACTGCCTTCTAATTTTATTCCTTTTTCGCGAAGTCTGTGTGCAAGCGCAGTTGAATGCGGTACACCAAGGCCTAAAGAATTAAGTTCTTTTTCATTTTCAAAAACTTTTTGCGGAGTATCGTCAAAGAGAACTTTTCCGCGGTCAAGCACTATTACGCGGTCTGCCTTTGCCGCCTCGTCCATATAGTGAGTTATCATTATGATAGTGATATTTTTTTCTTTATTGAGAGAAAGAATAGTATCCATAACCTCTCTTCTGCCCTTCGGGTCAAGCATAGCGGTAGGCTCGTCAAGAATAATACATTGTGGCTGCATAGCGAGTATTCCTGCTATTGCAACTCGCTGTTTCTGACCACCTGAAAGAAGATGCGGCGCACGCTTGCGATATTTATACATATTTACCGCCTTAAGAGCATCTTCCACCCTTTCGTGCATTTCTTCCCATTCAATACCAAGATTCTCAAGTCCAAAGGCTACATCTTCCTCCACGATAGTGGCTACAATCTGATTATCAGGATTCTGGAAAACCATTCCTGCAGATTTTCGAAGCTCATAGAGCTTTTCTTCGTCCTTCGAATCTATTCCGCAAACGCTTATACTCCCTCCGCTTGGAAGAAGTATCGCATTCATATGCTTTGCAAATGTACTTTTCCCGCTTCCGTTATGTCCGATGATTGCGGTGAAACTGCCTTTTTCAATATTAAGATTAAGATTGTCCAAAACCACCTTTTCACGCTCGTCACTTTTATAGGAAAAGGTAAGGTTTTTTGATTCAATAATGCTCATATAATCAATCCAATACTATTTTTCCCATCTTCCCGTCGCTCCGCAGGGAAGCACCATAGAGGAAGATGTAATATTAAGACCTATCTCGCTTGACTCTATCTTACCCTCGGGAAGACACATCTTCATAAGGTTAGTAAGCACAGTAGGAGCAAGTCCCGTTGTGTATGAGTTAATGATAAAGAATAACGGGTCATCACTCAAGAGAAGTGCACATCTGCGTACAAACTGGCAAATTGAGTCTTCAATCTTCCACACCTCTCCTCCTGGTCCTCTCCCGTATGACGGGGGGTCCATCAAAATTGCATCATACTTGTTTCCGCGCCTTATCTCGCGCTCAACAAACTTCATACAGTCATCAACAAGATATCTGATAGGAGCATCGGAGAGTCCGCTCGAACGTGCATTTTCCTTTGCCCATTGCACCATACCCTTTGAGGCGTCAACATGGGTTACGGCTGCTCCTGCCTTCGCACAGGCTACTGTAGCACCGCCGGTATATGCAAAGAGATTAAGCACCTTTGCACCCTTTCTTTGCGCAATCTTTTCTGCCATATAGTCCCAGTTTACTGCCTGCTCGGGAAAAAGCCCCGTATGCTTAAAGCCCATAGGCTTGATGTTAAATGTCAAATCGCGGTAATTTACTGTCCATTGCTCGGGCAAATCTTTTCTGAATTCCCATTTTCCTCCGCCACTTGAAGAACGGTGATAATGTGCATTCACCTCATTCCAGCGTGACGGGTCAGCCTTTTTGTCCCAGATAACCTGGGGGTCGGGTCTGCAAAGGATTATATCCCCCCAACGCTCAAGCTTTTCACCATTAGCCGTATCTATACATTCATAGTCTTTCCATTTGTCTGCAACCCACATAATTAACCCTCAAAATCTTCAAAATCATATTTATCTGAAAACACAAAGCCAACAAGTCCCGGACCTCCGTGACAACCTATTACAGAGCCAACTCTGTATTCATTAAATCCAATATCGGTAAAGGCTTCTGAAAGCTCTGCTTTAAGCTCCTCTGCAGTCTCGGGGCAAGATGTATTCGCAACGAAAACCCTTCTTCCCGAAAGGTCGTATTCGTCGGATTTAGCCTTACCTGCAAGCTTTTTCATAAGCTTTTTACTTCCCCGAAGAGACCCATCCTGAACCACTAGTCCGTCCTTTATGTCAAGGATAGGCTTTATTTCAAGCATATTGGCAATAACGAGCGTTGCCGCATTTATTCTTCCGCCTTTTTTAAGATGAAGAAGGTCTTCAACGAGGAAATATGTCTTGATACTTCTGGTTGCATCTTTAATATAAGAAACAATTTCTTCCTTTCCTTTTCCCTCTTTAATCATATTTGCCGCATGAATAACGGGCGCTCCGTACATACAGGAATATCCCATACTGTCTATAACAATTATTTCTCCGCCGCGCTCGTCCATAACCTCCTGCGCCGACATTACGGCGTTCTGATACATACCGCTGCCCTTTGAAGAAATTGTAACAACGATGAGAGTATCAAATCCATTATCATATTCCTCGTTATACGCATCGATATACTGTATAGGCGTTACCTGGGCGGTCTTCGGGATAGGAGCATCTTTATCGGAAAGTCTTTCATAAAACTCTTCCTTGCTCATATCAATGCTTTCCCTGTAGTATTTTTCACCATCAAATGTGAATGAAATAGGAAGAATACGAATTCCAAGTTTCTCTGCCGTTTCAAGCGAAATGTCGCTTCCGCTGTCGGTAATTATTTTAATCTTACTCATCTTCAACATTCCCTTCAATATTTTCTGTCTTTTCTTCTTCTTTTTTTATGTGCGTATTATCTATGGTTGTACTTCTTGCCACCATTTCCTGTTGTGCTCGAAGGAGCGATGCATAGATACCATTTTTATTAACAAGCTCTTTATGAGTTCCTGTTTCAACGATTTTTCCTTCCTCGAGAACAAAGAGTCTGTCGGCATTTTTAAGAGTAGAAAGTCTGTGTGCAATAGCAAATACAGTCTTTCCCTCTGTAACATTTTTAAGTGCATCTTGTATTTTTTGTTCGGTTTCAGTGTCTACCGAAGCTGTCGCTTCATCAAGAACCAAAAGGGACGGATTTGAAAGAATTGCACGCGCTATAGAAATACGCTGCCTTTCTCCGCCTGAAAGTCTGTGCCCCTTTTCTCCTACATAAGTATCATATGCGTCGGGGAGCGACATTATAAAATCGTGCGCATTGGCTTTTTTTGCGGCGAGCACACATTCTTCAAGAGTTGCCGATGGATTTGAATAGCGGATATTTTCAAGTATAGTTCCGCTGAAAAGATAGCTTTCCTGAAGCACCACACCGAGCATATCCTTATAATCTTCCTTCAGATAGTCATTTACATCTATGCCATCAAGAAGAATCTTTCCGCTGTCGGCACTATAAAGGCGCATTATTAGATTTATAAGAGTGCTCTTTCCTGCTCCGCTATGTCCTACAAGACCTACCATTTCGCCCTTTTGTACGCTCTGGTCAATATTTTTAAGCACCTTTCGGTAGCTTTTGTACCCGAAGGAAACCTTCTGAAATTCTATTTTGTCTTCAATATCTGATATGTGATTTTCGCTTACACCTACACTGTCTTCTGTTTCGTCAAGAACTTCAAACACACGCTGGGAGCTTACCATTGCCATTGTAAAATGTCTTGGAAGCATAGTAAACCACTCAAGCTTACTATAAAGGAAGCTTCCGTATGAAGAAAATTGCACCAGCTCGCCTACGCTCATATTTCCGCCGAGCACCTTGCTTCCTCCGTAAAGAAGAACGAAGTATCCGCCAAGTCCCGTCAGGAATTTTATGAGCGGAAAAACTGTATAAACATATTTTTCATTCTTACAAGTGATATCTCTTACAACGCCTGCAGTTTCCTTAAAGCGGTCGATTTCGTCATTTTCTCTGCCAAATACCTTTACCACCTTAATTCCATTAAGAACTTCTGTAAGGCGATTTGT
>JAZNTQ010000070.1:0-9617 GCA_045591865.1 Clostridia bacterium | reverse complement strand
TCGGAGAGGGAGTGGGAATATAAGTGTCTTCTTCCTCATCCTGTGCAGTTTCCTTTGTTACTTTAACTGTATAATATTTCTTATAAAATCCGCCTAAAGTTTCAATTCCAAAGGTTACATCATTTTCATAGTTTGTTTGTGCAAGAATATTTTTAAGGGTTTCTCCTTCTGATATTACAAGGTAATTTTCGTGAAGAGTTGTTTCTATAGTGGTTGTAAGGGAAGTAACGTCTGCGTCGGCAGATACTTTTATTGGGATTATATAAGGGCTCTCTATGCTTCCGTTCCCCTCAATTACAGTATTTTCTCCATTTTCAACGTACTGTCCGAGGTAATATGTGGTAGTTCCTGTCCAGTCATTTTCATCTGCATAAACTGTGTTGCTTGAAATTATTGTTTCTATATCTCCAAGTGCAATTTTGCGGAGAACAGGCCCTCCTGTAAAATAGTTTCCTACATCGGTGCCCCATCCTTCGACACTGTAATGAAGCTTCACTTTGTCGTTATTATTTAAGATTTTTTCGCTTGCTGATACAGTTAAAAACTCGTCATTTACGCTTATCATCCATCCGCTTTCGCCTGTGCAGTCCAATTCGCAAAGCCCATTCACCATTGTAAAGTATGTTCCATTTCCATCAAGAGAATATTCTATCTGCGCGTATTCAAAGGCTTCCTTAAGAGCCTCAAGCACACTTTTTCCTTCCTCTACGATACATTCTTCCTCATATACAATACCGCTTTGGCTTACGCTTACCTGTGCATCAGGATTTTTCTCTTTGTAGCTGACTGCCGTATAGTCGTAAACGCCGACATCTACCGTAATCTCTTCTGTTTCAACTTCGGGGATTTCCTTTTCTATAGTGAAGGTATATACACATCCATTTTCATTTTCCGCACCAGTACCAAATTCACCATTATTCATACTGTTCCAGTATGAAAGACCGCATATAACGGTTATAACATCTCCGTCCTCTACAGGAATGCTCTGCGTTTTTTTATAAAAGCCGATGTTTTCAGGCAAAGTGTCCCACGCTTCAAGACCGCACAGCACCCCTTCGTATTCTTCTTCCCCGTCTATATATGCACCTCTTTCTCCATACAAAACTTCTGTATTAAGATACGTTCTTGTCTGAAAGTTTTTATTTGTGGCAACGGGAGTAACTTTAATGCTTTCTGTATCAGATGGAACTGTCAACGTGTATTCATATATTTCGGGAGAAAAATCCTCTGAAAGAACACCTTCACTAAATGTTATTTCCTTTATGCTTTTATCATTATTAGCCCACGTTCCTCCAAGGTCTTCACCGAAGCCAACAGATGTATAAAAGAGCGAAATACAATCTCCGTCAGACACATAAAGCTCGTCTGCACCCGCACTGATAAGCCAGTCGTTTAAGAGGATCATCCATCCTCCGCCTGTACCTGCGCCAAATTCACCTAGACCATTTACATCTGTAATGTATCCCATATCAGCACCCTGTTGGGAAATGTTATTTTCTTCAAGACCTTCTACTACTACATCCATCGCCTTTGTAACACCGTCTGTTATTTCTACGGCAACACGGTCAAGAAGCTTTCCGTCCCACACGGCTCCCGACGAAACTGGAAAAGTGGTATTTGCTACTGTGAGATATACTACGCTTGTAGCATCTGCAAGCGCTAATGATGGAATAAGTGCTAAAATCATCATTATTGCCATAGTAAGTGATAATACTTTCTTTAATCGTGACATTTTAAGCCATCCTTTCAAAATTTAATTGCAGTTTTTTATCGCATTTTTACTGCGTTTCACCTCCGAACCGCAGAAATGCGAAATAAAAAAACTGCGGCAAAAATGCCACAGCTGTTTACCTGTGTTAATCTTTGCATCTGCCCGACAGCAGATACAAACCGCTCTTTCACCAAAAATTGCAGTGAGAGCGACACCATCAATGCAGGTCTTCTGACTTACACTCTAAAGCGACTGCGTTTAAGCCTTCCCGATTTCTCAGTGACTGGCTTTCGCCTTAAAACGCGTCTCAAGTGATTACAGCGGCAGTTCCGTTCGGGATTTGCACCCGATTCTCTTTTCACCGAATATACCCATGCGGTATATCCGACACATTGCGTGAATTTATGTAGTTCTTCACTATAATACCACTACTTTTTTGTATAGTCAATATTTCCCTTGTGTAAACTTTTTTCTTTTAAGTAGACAAAGGCTCAAAAATACTGTATAATGATGATGTAAAATTATTAAGCACACGGGAGTCGAACTCAGTATGGTTTTAAGATGCTAATTTTGATTAATACTGCGTAAAATTCCTTGAAAATACATTAAGGAGAAAAAGTATGAAAAGATTGGCTTTTGTATTTATTTTAATACTTATGTGCCTTCTTCCCTGCGCGTCCTTTGCACAGGGGCAGTTTTCGTACTCCTTTGAAAACCCCGAGGAGGCGTCCTTGTGGTCTGGCGGTGTTTTTGACGGTTCCAATTATTTTGAAACGGGATATTCTATATATGTAAATAACCCTTTCGGAGAGCTTAAGGGCGAGCTTATTACCCACGTTCTTGACTATGCGCCGACTTTATCTCTTGAAGGCGGTAAGGTTTATAATTTGAGCGGTTATGTATTTAATCCGTTGAGTTTATATTCTCCCTCTGTCCGCTCATCTGCAACTGCCGATTCGGGCACAAACAACATAATTCTCTCCGTCAGCGGTATTGGTGACGAGTGGAGCAAGTTCTCCAACACCTTTTATGTGGGAGAAAGCGGAGAATATAAGCTCTCTATCCACTTTGCCGACGGGCATACGGACTTCGGCTTCTTTGCAGATGAATTTGTGCTTAAAGAGATAGACTGCACGCTTTCTTCAATTAACATTTCAGGACAAAATGAAATTTTAATTCCAGCAACAGAAAGCGTAAAGAACTACTACAGACCTTATCTCCTGACATCTGATAATGAATCTATCGACATACTTTCACCAAAAGATATACACTTTTCAGTAAGCGGTGCTCAGGGGGCAATCTTTAACTATCAGGAATTTTCACTTACCGTTACCCCCGAAGCAATAGCCCCTTCAGAAGTTTTGATTGACTGCGCACTGCGAAATCACACATCACTCTCTCCTACCTCGTTTTTAGTTTCGCTCACTGACAATATGATAGATGACCCTTCAATAAGCAGTGAAGCCTTTATGTGGACAAGCTCTTCAAAGCTCTCATTTGGAGAGGATAACGGCGAAAGATTCATCAATGTTCCTACAAACGATTATGGCGATTTCGGTTATTTTGCAACTATTAAATATACATCTTCCCAAATCCTGCTTAAGGACGTTTTATATGTGGTCCGCGCGAGGGTAAAGTCGGATAATTCCAAGCCCTTTTCCGCAATCCACGCAAAAAACAGTACCCAGATAGATGGCAATACAGTTTATTTTTCTATAAAGGATATTTCAGGCGAAGAATGGTTTGATGTATTTGCCGCATTTGTGCCCGAGCAAAGCGGTATTTACGATATAGCTCTTAATCTTTGTTCTATGTATGACTGCACAATATCAATTGATGATATAAAGCTTTCCTGCGAAGAGCTTGGGGGCGAATATATAACCCTCCACGCGCCGGGTAATATTGCTGTACCTGTTGTTCCTACACAGTATGGCGTTTCTGCACTTCTGCGTGACCAACTCGGTAATATAATCCCTTCCGACAACATTGAGTTAAGACTTTTGGAGCAAAACAATACCATTTTTCTTGATAAAGGCATTCTCACACTCAACCCCGATACTCCGGCAGGGGTATATACGCTTTTTGCAACCTATTTGACCGACCCCTCTATAACTGCAAAGCTTGACATTACTGTAAGCTTTGACTATATAGGTGACGGTACTTTTGAAAACACTATACCAAACGAATGGTGGATGGTTTCCTCCCCGTATGACTGCGATTTTTATATACGTTATGACGGGCAGTCTAAAAGAGGTCACATAAACTGCAGAGGCAATTACTTTATGCTTCTCAATAATTCCTACGTTCATCTTACCAAAGACACTCCGTACGTTTTCAATTCTTCCTTTGCAGTTCCTATCGATTGTACCGCCACTCTCTTTCTGGAAAAACTCAACGGGGGAATTCTTCCGCTTGCACAGATGTTTATAAGCTCCGGAACAACGCTTGATGAAAAGCTTTCTCCCGAGTTATTCCTTGCAGAGGAGGATGCGGTTGGAAGGCTCTTCCTTTATATAGAATCAAATAACGGTGAGCCATTTACCGTTTATACAGACAACCTTTCACTTAAGAACGCCTCCATTATGGCGATCAGCCCCCGTATTACGGGGCAGCTCTATGTTAATGGCAGTGCAGACGCGCAGTTCATCCTCTTTAATAATATCGCAGAAAACGATGACTCTTCTTACTGCATAGTAAACTGGTTTGTATCTGATTCAATGTACGGAGAATATACACAGTTGGGACACAGTGAAAAAAGCATTTACTTTGACACAACATTTCTCAATAAATATGTTTACTTTGAGGTTATTCCAATCTGCCCTATAACGGGATTTTCGGGAGAGGCAGTGCATTGTGCTCCTGTGCTTATAGGCTATGAGCCTCAGGATAATGAAAATTCACTCCCAATGTACACGCCTGTTATAAAGTGGCAAAATCCCACCGAGGGATACTTTACGGATACTAAAGGTCATTGGGGGCAGGAATATATAGATGCCCTTGCCCACAGTGAGATTGTAACGGGAAAAGGTGATGGAGTGTTCGCTCCTGACGATACTGTTACTCGCGCAGAATTTGCCAAAATGCTTTCTCTTGCATTTTCTGTAAACGCTGTTGCAGATGATTTGGTTCCCTTTAACGATATTTCAAAGGATGACTGGTATTATCCGCATACCACCTCACTTTATCTTGCGGGAATTGTAAATGGTACTTCAAAAACGACTTTCTCTCCTCTCGATTCTCTCACACGCGAGCAGGCGGTTACTATGGTTGTAACGCTTTACGAGAAGGCTGCGTCCTCGGTAGCGCCTATTAGCGATTCCTCTTTTACTGACGAGGAGGAAATTTCATCTTGGGCGCAGATTTCATCTAAAAAGGCAGCAAGGCTCAAAATAATACAGGGCTTCCCTGACGGAAGCTTTTCACCCAAGGCTCCCCTTACAAGAGCGCAGGCGGCGGCTATTATATATAACCTTGCAAAAACTCTTTCAAAAGGATAATTAATAAATGTTTAAAAAGATTATTAAGGCAATCACTTGGGTGCTATACGCAGTCTTAATTTCGCTTGCAATATACCACGCGCGCCATATAACCCTTGATGATTTGCTCTCTTTCACACCACAAAATAAGCTTCTTGCGGCAATGTTTCTCTTTCTGCTTTTTGCCCTTAAGAGCATTTCGGTGTTTTTCCCGATTATTCTTCTGCAGATTGCTTCGGGATTTTTATTTCCTGCACCGATTGCACTTTTAGTAAATCTTATCGGTACAGCAATCGGCTTTGCTCTTCCTTATTTTCTGGGAATGTTTGTTGGCGCCGAAAAGGCAGAAGAAAAAATCAATAAGAATGAAAATATAAGACGCATTATCGAAAAGCAGCGCAAGCACGAATTTTTCCTTTCGTTCTTTTTAAGGGTTATAAGCTGTCTTCCGTCGGATTTGGTGAGTATGTATCTGGGACTTTTAAGATTTAATTTCCCACGTTATATGATCTCAAGTATGCTCGGTGCACTACCTGGGGTTATCCCTGCCACATTTATGGGACAAAGCATAACAGACCCTCTTTCGCCTGAGTTTATCGGAGCAGCTTCAATCACTCTTATCTGCTCTGCCATATCATTTTTTGTTTATTATATTTATAATAAAAAGAATAAATAAAATTAATTTTAATATTTTTATGAGGTGGTAAAATGATTACACTTGACAACGGAATCTTAAAGGTTACAATTGACGAAATCGGTGCAGAAATTAAAAGTGTCGTAAAAAACGGCGTTGAATATATGTGGCCGGGAAAGGAAATCTGGCTTCAGACTGCTCCGATGCTTTTCCCTATATGCAGCGTTCTTAAGGATGACAAATACATCCTCGATGGCAAGGAATATCACATGGGAAAGCATGGTTTTACACGTAACGCTCCTTTTATTCTTGAAAGCTCAACTGAAAATAGAGCTACATACCTTCTCACCGAAACCGAGGAAACTCTTAAATGCTATCCCTTCTGCTTTGAGCTTCGTATTATTTATACTCTTGAGAATAACTCAATAAAAGTTACCTACAAGGTTACAAACAAGAACGATCAGACTATGTATTTTTCAATCGGTGCTCACGAGGCGTATTATACCCCCGAGGGAATTGATGCATACGACGTTGTTTTCGAAGAAAAAGAAAGCCTTAATTCTTCATATTTCGGAGATGGTGTTGTTCTTAATTCCACCTTCCCTCTCACTGAAAACTCTGATACATATTCACTTACAGATAAGGTTTTTGAAGAGGTTGACTCCATCATAATCAGAACTCTTAAATCACGAAGTGCAACGCTCCTCCACCGTGAAACAAAAAGAGGGGTTAAGATTGATTTCCCGTTTGCAAGCTCTTTCCTTATCTGGCACATAAAGGACGCACCTTACATATGCCTTGAGCCTTGGGCGGGCTTCCCTGATGTGGAGGGCAGTGACTATGACTTCACAAAGAAGGAAGGCATTATGGAGATAGAAAACGGCGGAGAATATATCGGCGAGCATACATTAACTTTCATGTAAACAAACCCAAAAAGGATGTAAAACACAGTGTTTTACATCCTTTTTATTATAACCTCTCTACTGTTATTTCCTTATAATACTTCTCAACGAGTTCACAGGAAACCATTCCCGTTTCTTCAAACTGGGTGTTTGCAGTACCTGATGCCATACCGAGCTTTATAGAATCAACGGTGTTCATCCCGCGTCTTAAGCCTGTTGCAATTCCTGCAACGGTGCTGTCTCCCGAGCCAACGGTGTTTTTAACCTTCACATCAGGAGAATTGAATTTATAAAATTTTCCGTCTATATACGCCATCGCACCGTCTTTACCCAAGGTAATGAGAGGAAGCTCTACATTACTGTCACGGAGGAAAACAAGCGCCTCCCTGACATCCTCTATAGACTGGATTTCCTTTTTCATAAGAAGCGAAAGCTCGTAGCGGTTTGGCTTTATCATATAAGGCTTTGCTTTTATCACATCTTCAAGAACCTTTCCGCTTGCATCAATTATTGCCCTTTTTTTATGCTCCCTTGCTATGCGGATAATTTCACAGTAGAAGCTACTGTCTACGCCTTGCGGAAGGCTTCCCGATGCACAGATTATATCGTAGCTTTGAACGTGATTTTCAAAGGAGGTTAAAAATTCCTCTGTCTGCCCCTTTGTTACATTAGGACCTTTCTCAAGAATTTCTCCTGAAAGCCCGTGCTTGTCGGAAATATTCACGCAAATTCTTGTTTCTCCCTGAACCTGCGTAAAATTTGTTTCTATTCCCTGTTTCTGAAGCTCGCTTTTTATATATTCGCCATTAAACCCTCCGAGAAATCCCATTGCAACAGTTTCCTCACCCAAAATATGGGCAACACGTGCTACATTGAGTCCTTTGCCACCTGCTGAACACACCATTCTTTCGGGGCGGTGCACCTCACCCATCTGAAAATTGTCTACAAAATAGACTCTGTCTACCGTTGGATTTGCAGTTATTGTAAGAATCATAATAATCACCTTCTGTCTTATACTTTACATTATATCCGTTTTTTATGCAAAAAGTCACTGCAAAGCAGTGACTTTTTATTTATTTGTTTCTGTTTTTTGCTTCTTCGAGCTTTATATGTCTGCGCATTTTAACCTCGTGGCTGATAGGAGTTATATCTCCTGCAGACATAAGTGCCTGACGGGTTAAAACAGGACCGAACATTTCATAAATCAAAACAGCGAAAAGCGTTATATTACGGATAAGATTACCCTCTGCCCCAAGCTGCATCGCGGTAGCACACATACCGAGTGCAACACCTGCCTGCGGAAGAAGTGTGATACCAAGATATTTGCATATATTTGGTGCACAAGCCGTTGCTTTTGCACTTGCAAACGTACCTAAATACTTACCAAGCGAACGGAAAATAATATATACTATACCGATGAACACGATTGCAATATCAGTAAATACACCAAGTTCAAGCTCTGCACCGCTTATTACAAAGAAAAGAGCAAAAAGTGGAGAGGTCCACTTGTCTGCCTGACCCATAAGGTCGTGCGACAAGGGACATATATTGCAGAATACTGTGCCAAGCATCATACACACAAGAAGTGATGAAAAGCTGATGTGCACGGGGCCTGCGTGGAAATCAAGCATTGAAAGAGAAACCGTCAGGAAAACAAATGCAATTGTCATATTAAGACGGTTTGTGTTTGAGTTGAACATCTTTTCAAGCTGCGTGAGAACCCATCCCATAATGGCACCAAGAGCAAGAGAGCACACTATTTCAACCAAGGGGTTAACGAGGATTGAAACCATATCAACTGTTCCTGTCACAAGCGTTTTTGCGATACCGAAGGATACTGCAAATATAATAAGACCTACTGCATCATCAAGAGCAACGATAGGAAGAAGAAGGTCTGTAAGAGGACCCTTTGCCTTGTACTGACGCACAACCATAAGTGTCGCTGCAGGTGCAGTTGCAGTTGCTATTGCACCAAGGGTAATAAGCTGCGCCACAGAAAGTCTTCCCGGCATAAATATATGCACGCAGAGAAGCGCTAAATCAACGAAAAGCGTCGCAGTGAGTGCCTGAAAAATACCGATAACAAACGCCTGTTTACCTGTATGCTTAAGGTCTTCAACTCGGAATTCGTTACCAATAGAAAAAGCGATAAAGCCAAGAGCTACCTCGGAAACGAGCGACAGAGCGTGAACCGCCGCAGAGCTGTCAAAACCCAGTCCTGAAATGCCGAGTCTGCCTATGCAGTAGGGTCCTATCAGTACACCTGCAATAAGGTACGCAGTAACTGACGGAAGCTTTAAGGGTTTGAAAGCGCGAGTCATTAAAAGACCTGCAAGAAGCGCAATTGATACTGATAATAATGTACTCATTTTTATTACTTCCTTTGCCTGATGTTACCTTAATAATTACACCTGTAATATAATAAATCAATTGGAAGAAAGTGTCAAGTATTTTTGAAAATTATTACCAGTTTTTCTCTCTTCTTATAAGAATTTGCGGATATCTACTGCAAGCTTTTCTTCAAGGTTTATAAGGCGCTTTGCAATGTCCTTACTGACCTCGTCTGCCGCTTCGTATTTGTTGAGGTACTTGTTGAGAGACTTCACTCCCATATTGCATCCGTCGGTCATAAGGTCGGCAATTGTGTGATCGGAATCGTTCATAACAAGCTTGATATTTGTTTTCATCCACGACATACTCTTTGCCATAGGATTAGGCTCTTTTCCATCATCCTGATATTTGTCAAGAAGAGACTCTATCTCTTTTTCGAGTTTTATATGCTCGTCCTTACAGGTATCAAGCTTTTCTCTTAACTCTTTTATGCTGACATAATCAATCACATCATTAATTGAGCTTATGCCCATTTTTACACCTGCATCACATTCGCGGAGAAG
>JAZNTQ010000069.1:0-36091 GCA_045591865.1 Clostridia bacterium | reverse complement strand
TTATAATATCTGTTTTATTAGCAACAACAATCTGAGGTCTTTCTGCCAGAGAGCGGCTATACAAAGACAACTCATTATTGATTTTTTCAAAATCTTCAATGGGATTTCTTCCTTCAATCCCCGAAACATCAACAATATGCACGATAAGCCTGGTACGCTCAATATGGCGAAGGAATTCGTGACCTAAGCCTATTCCCTCATGTGCACCTTCAATAAGTCCGGGAATATCTGCCATTACAAAGCTTTTTCCCTCTCCCATTTTCACAACACCCAGATTAGGCTCAAGGGTAGTGAAATGGTAATTTGCAATCTTGGGACGCGCCGCACTTACCGCAGAAAGAAGAGTTGATTTACCTACATTGGGGAAACCCGCAAGACCTACATCTGCAATAAGCTTAAGCTCTAAAGTAAGCTCTCTCTCCTGCCCTTTAAGACCGTCTTTTGCAAATTTAGGTGTCTGTCTTGTAGCTGAAGCAAAATGAACATTTCCCCAGCCGCCGTTTCCTCCGTATGCAGCTATGAATTCTTCGCCGTTTTCAGACATATCCTTCATAACTTTTCCGCTTTTTGTATCCTTTATAACAGTTCCTACGGGAACATAAATATAAAGGTCTTCACCTTTTTTACCGAAGGACCGTCTTGCTCTTCCGTCTTCACCGTTTCGTGCTGTGAAGCTCTTCTTATGTGCAAAATCCACAAGTGTAGTCAATGTCTTATCAGCCTTGAAAACAATATTTCCGCCTCTGCCGCCGTCTCCCCCGTCAGGGCCGCCGTCAGGAACATATTTTTCTCTGTGAAACGATACAAGACCGTTACCGCCGTTACCTGCTTTTACGGTAATGTGGGCTATATCTGCAAACATATTAATACCTCTCTTTTTTACGGATGTGATAAAGCAGCACCTATATACTACTCTTCCCATCCCCGCCTGCTTTAAAGCAGCACCGACCTCAAAAATAACAAAAAAGCTCGGAAATGATTTCCGAGCTTTTATTTTTGCATTTATGCAGGATATACACTTACCTGCTTCTTATCCTTGCCCTTACGCTCGAACTTAACTTTTCCGTCAACAAGAGCATATAAGGTATCATCGCTACCAATACCTACATTGATACCGGGATGAATTTTAGTTCCTCTCTGACGAACGAGGATGTTACCTGCAAGTACTGCCTGACCGTCAGCACGCTTTGCGCCAAGACGCTTGGACTCACTGTCACGACCGTTCTTTGTAGAACCTACACCCTTCTTATGAGCGAACAACTGAATATTCAATGCGAACATTATAATTTCACTCCTTCCAATAAGCATAGAGATTAAATCTCTGTAAATTTCAAATAATCCTTATACTGCGCCGCAAGCTCTGATATAAACATTGCAAGCGAACTAAGCAGTACATCTGCACCGCTACCCTTTTTGTCGGATATGATGCAATTCACAAAACCGTCACTCTGCTCATATGTAAGCTTTGCGAGATTTTGCTTTTCAATGCCGTTAATTGTAAGCCACACAGCTGAAGAGACTGATGCACAAACAATATCTTCGCCACTCTCGGCAAAGCCGCTATGCCCGTCCACCGTAAACTGTGTGATTTTTCCATCGGTATCTGATACCGCTTCGAATTTAATCATAATTACGCATTGATTGCTGTGATTTCAACCTTTGTATAGGGCTGACGATGACCAGTTTTATTTCTGTAACCTTTTTTAGGCTTCATCTTGAAAACGATAATCTTCTTACCCTTTGTCTGGCTGAGAATCTTAGCAGATACAGTAGCACCCTCAACTGTAGGAGCACCTGCTGTAAACTTACCTTCGTCACCAACTGCAAGAACCTGATCAAATTTGATTTCTGCGCCTGCTTCGCCTTCGATTTTCTCAACGAAAACAACGTCGCCAACCTTTACCTGATACTGCTTGCCACCAGTTTTGATTACTGCGTACATTTGTTGCACCTCCCGTATAAACAGACTCGCTATTAAGGCGTGTAAAAACACTTTAAGGCCTTTTCTACGCGGTTACTGTGATATGATAGCACAATTCAAATGTTATGTCAAGAAAAATTTACAAGTTTTATTTCAAAAACCCAGTAAATTCATTAATCCCAGTTCCTCTTCTATCGCCAGCATAAGAATACCTATAATTACTATGGCAATAAACAGATATTTCTTTGCGGAGAGTTTTTCTTTCAGGAAAATTCTTGAAAGAAGAAGCGACACAACACATACTGATGAAATAATAGGAGCTGATTTAGCACCATTGCCTCCGCTCATGGCATATACATATGTAAGCTGACCTGCTGTCTCAAATATTGCAGACAGGAACTTGTCCTTCTGTTTGGGGATTGAGCCAAATTCAACCTTCTTAATTTTAAGGAAGATAAAAAGTATAAGAGCAAAGAGTGCAAAGGTCAATTCATAGCTTGTGTTTGCAACATCTTCGAGTGTTTTTTCTGTTACACCAACAAGAGGTGTTGTCTCTATATCATCAAGATAAAATACATCGGCAAAACTTCCTACTGCATCAAGTATTGCATATACAAAAGGCATACAAAAGGCGATAATAGCCATTTTTTTACCAAGAACCTTTTTCCTTAATGTGTCACCCTTATTTTCAAGGAATCCAACTCCAAGTACGCCTATTGCCATTACTATTATTGCAATTACAGCCGATATTGAAAGGGTTTCCTTCAAAAAGATTACACAGAGTAATGAACACATCGCCCCTGATGTGTTTTCGATGGGATCGGATATTGACTCCTCTACAAAGCGCATTCCGAAAAATGAAAATGTCATAGATAGAATATAGAGCATTGACACCGGAAGATATTTGATGAGGTTAACCGGATTATAATTGATATCCTGTGTAAGAAGTGTGAAAATTGCATGCAATCCCATTATCACACCTACGCAGATACTGATTTTCAAATGAGAATACTTTTCCTGAGGCTGAGCACCTTTTTTATAAAAAAGTTCAGCAAGACCCCATAACAGGGTTGTAATTAAAGCAAATATAAACCACATATAATTTTCTCCTTATTAATAAAATTTTGATTTTGTATTTCTGATTAAAAAAGAGAAAATCGGGGCGGCGAAGTAGTACCCTGTCCGTAGGCTCTTTTCTTACACCTTGGATGAGCCATAAAGACCGTAAGTGCTTTGTAATTAATATTTTTTAATGACATTTCGCCACCTCCTTTGTGAAATTCAGCAGTTTTAGTTGATTCTCGTTGCAAGCGAGATTGCACTTTCGATATGGTCGCAGAAGTTTTCCCTTCCTACCTTATCTACGAAACCTGCCTTTTCCATAACGCGCATCGGCTGGTTGTTAACGTGCGAAAGAATAAGCTTTATTCCATTTTCACTAAAGCGCTCATAAAGCTCATCAAGAGCATTCATAGCAGTTACGTCTATTGCAGGGACGCTACGCATACGAAGGATGATGCATTTTGTGTCTTCCTTCGCCGTAATTTTCGCAATTCTGTCTGCCGCACCGAAGAAAAGAGGTCCTGTGATTTCATATACACGAATTTCTTCGGGAAGAGCGATAAGCTTTTCACTGTCATCAGTTTCGTCCTCGGCATATTTCCAGCCTACAACTCCAGTCTCGTCGCTCATACGCTTCATAAAGAGAAGGCACGCGAGCACGAAACCAACCTCGATAGCAATTACAAGGTCAAACACAACTGTAAGAGCAAATGTGATTACAAGCACTGCTATATCGCTTTTAGAAGCAGTTTTTACAAGGTGGACAAAAGGTCTCCACTGACACATATTATATGCAACGACAAAAAGGATTGCCGCAATCGTGGGCATCGGGATAAGTGCCGCATAAGGCATAAGCACTACAAGGATAAGAAGAAGCACAATTGCGTGCACCATACCTGAAATCGGAGATGTGCCTCCGTTTTTGATATTTGCGGCAGTTCTTGCGATAGCGCCCGTTGCAGGGATGCCTCCAAAGAGTGCACTGCCCATATTACCCACACCCTGTGCAACAAGCTCGGCATTTGAACGGTGCTTGCTATTTGTCATACCGTCGGCAACAACGCAAGAAAGAAGCGATTCTATTGCCGCAAGTATTGCGATTGTGAATGCGTCAGGAAGAAGCGTTTTTACAAGTGCAAGGTCAAATGAAGGAAGTGAGAATTTAGGAAGAGCACTGCTAACAGAGTAGAGGTCCCCGATTGTGAACACATCCATTTTCATCGCCATAAGGATACCTGCTACAACTGCTATGAGAGAGCCCGGTATCTTCTTGTTTATATAAGGCCATACGATAAGTATTGCAAGACTGACAAGACCTACGATAACCGCCTCAATATCTACAGTAGAAAAATACTTGAAGAATACCTCGAGCTTTTCTATTGTTTCAATAGGCTTCTCGCCTCCTGCATACACAACTCCGAAGAAATCTTTAAGCTGACCGATAATAATGGTTACCGCAATACCTGCAGTAAAGCCTGTGGTAATTGTATAGGGTATGTATTTTATAAGAGAGCCAAGCTTAAATATACCCATTAAAACGAGCAGAATACCTGCCATAAGAGTAGCTAAAACAAGCCCTTCCATACCATTTCTGGCAACAATTCCTGCAACGATTGTTGCAAATGCAGCGGTTGGTCCTGCAATCTGCACGTTGCTACCACCGAGGAAGGATATAATAAAGCCTGCAATAATTGCAGTATAAAGGCCCTCTTCAGGGCCAACGCCTGAAGCAAGGGCAAGCGCAATTGAAAGCGGAAGCGCAATTATTGCAACTATAATACCTGATATGATATCCTTTATAAGTCTTTCTTTACTGTATGTTTTCATAGCAGAAAACAACATCGGTTTAAGCTCGTTCATATGTACATCTCCTTTAACAAGGCTTATTTTACCATCAATTCCGTGATTTTTCAATATTATAGGCCAATTTTTTTGATATTTTTGTCTATCGGTTAAAATAATTGTTGACAAAAGTTTTTTTTCATATTATAATTATTCAGGTAGCAAATTTGGCCCCATAGTCTAGCGGCCTAGGACGTCGCCCTCTCACGGCGAAGACCGGGGTTCGATTCCCCGTGGGGTCACCAAAAAAAGGCAAAGCATACTTCTTGTATGGTTTGCCTTTTTTTATTGCATTTCTTCGGGTAATCGAACCCCTGGCAGGAAAAAAAGGAAGTATGCTTATCGCATACTTTCCTTTTATTTAGAAATCACGTGTTACTTCCATGAGTACATTTTTTTCTGCCTTATACATATACACTCCGCCGAAGAGTCTTTCAAAACGAAGCTTCGTATAAATCTTGCGCGCAGGCATTCCTGAAAACTCGGGAAGGTACTTTTGTATATTTTCTTCCTTTTTCAAGAACTCAAAACATTGCGACTTAAACTGGTTATCGTTTTCATAGGAAAGCTTTGCCTTTTTGTTTGTGAGGCGGTCTGCCCTCGAATAGTCCTCTATTTCTTCAAAGGAGAAAATTTTTGGCAATATTTCATAATATTTTTCAAGAGAAATGCTTCTTTCAAAAAGACTGTGTTTAATAAAATGGTTATAAATAGTTTCAAAAATTTCAAAAGGAGAATTTATTTTAGCAAATAGAAAATCCATTGTGCGGGTAAAATCACCGCTGTTATAATATCTGTCAAAGATTTTTTCAATACCTTTAAGCTTTATTATTTCATCAAAGGTGATAAAGCTGTTTTCCATTACCTCATAGGGCGCTTTTTCTTTGTACTTATAGCCGTACTTTTCTGCCTCATTTCTCAATCGCGAACCTTTGAGAAGCTTCAAAAAACCAAGTTGAAGCACGTGCGGTCTTATAGAAACTACGTCATCAAACGACTTTTTAAAGGAGTCATAATTCTCATAAGGAAGCCCTGCAATAAGGTCAAGATGAATATGGATATTTCCCATTTCAAGCAGTTTTTTTACATTTTCTTTTACTTCCTTAAATTCAATATTTCTTCCTATAGCTTTTATCGTTTCACGGTTTGTGGACTGAACGCCTATTTCAAACTGAATTATCCCTTTCGGTGCAGTTTTAAGAAGTGCTATAGCCTCGTCGTCAACAAGACTGCCTGCAAGTTCAAAATGGAAGCAGGTATTCGTGCTGTTTTCAATTATAAATTTCCAAATTTCAAGTGCTCTCTTTTTATCGGCATTAAAGGTGCGGTCAACAAATTTCACGAGTGGCACTTCATTTTTAATAAAGAATAGAAGCTCCTTTTTTACTCGCTCTAAATCAAGGTAACCTACGCGTCTGTTATCTCCGGAAAGACAGTAACTACAATTAAAGGGGCAACCGCGCGAGGATTCATAGTATAAGATTTTCCCTTTATAATCCTTCACGCTCTCGTCATAAGGGAAAGGATATTCGTTGATATCACCATTTGAAAAAAACGGCGTTTTTTTAATCTCATTTTCCTCCCTGTATGCAAGAGATGAAACCTCGGCAAAAGAAATTTCACCGCAAAGAGCACGAAGGAGCATTAAAAATGGCTTCTCCCCTTCTCCTGAAATCACAAAATCAATATATTGGTACTCTTTTAAGATTTCCTCCGCCGAATGAGAAACCTCGTGACCGCCGAGCACTATTTTGAGGTCGGGATTTACTTTCTTAAGCGACTGCGAAATATAGAGAACTTTTTCAATATTCCATATGTAGCACGAAAACCCAATTACATCAGCCTTTTCACTATGAAGCGATGCAATTATAGAGTCAACATCGTCGTTAATCGTAAACTCACGCACTTGGGGAGCAAAATCTTTACAGTAGCGGGCGATTGTTCTTATGGCTATATTGGTATGTATATATTTTGCATTAAGAGTAGCAAGGATAATTTTCATTGAAATTCCCTCATATTATTTGTAAATATAAAATCCGTTTCCTTTAATTCGCTGTGACTCCGCAAAAACGGTGAATGATGTCGGGTCAATTAAAAGGATTTTCTTCTGGAATTCCTCTGTTTCGCTCTCTTTAAGAGCACAGAAAAGCATCTTCTTATCAGTATCTGAATATACCCCATGCACATCAATCAGTGTAACTCCGCGCGGAGATGTTGAAATAAGGTATTTTGAAATTTCTTCGCCCTTATCGGTTATTACAAAGGCGATTTTTGAAACATTGAGCTTATTTATAACAAGGTCGATTGAGTAGCTTGAAATAAGAAGTGTAAGCACGCCGAAAAGCACAAGCTCGACATTTCTGAAAATAATAAGAGAAATCAAAATAATTATTCCGTCTACAAAGAGCAGCATTTTTCCAATAGGAACTGTGCTGAATTTAGTTTGAATAATTCTGCCTAAAATATCAGTGCCGCCCGTTGAAGCGCCTGCAGCGAAGGCAGTTCCTATGCCGATACCATAAAGCGCACCGCCGAAAAGCACTGCAAGGATAAGGTTGTCAGTGCAAATCGGGAAAAGGTTGAAGATTTCGGTAAATACTGAAAGAAGAGAAATACCAAGAAGCGTCTTGAATACAAATTCCCTGCCTAAAACCTTGAGCCCTGCAAGGAGGAAAAGTATATTTATTATAAAGAAGCTTAAACCAGGTTGAACACCGAGTGTGTGATAAATAATTGTGGATATACCAGAAGCTCCTCCGCCTACAATTTTGTTAGGTGTAAGGAATGAGCCGATTGCAAAACCTGTCATCATGGTGCCCATAAGGGTAAGCAAAATACTTTTTTCTTATTCATATCTTTTTCCTCTCATTCATTCAAAAAAGTCGTTATCTCTGAACTGCAGTGCGTACAGGTTTTTGTACATACCGCCTTTTTCAATCAGCTCGTCGTGTGTGCCCCGCTCAATAATTTTGCCGTCTGTCACAACCACGATTTCGTCGGCATTTCGTATGGTAGAAAGTCTGTGTGCAACGACAAGTGTTGTTCTGCCCTTGCAAAGCTCATCAAGAGCTTTTTGAATGAGAACCTCGGTAGTATTATCAAGAGCACTTGTCGCCTCGTCCAGAATAAGAATTGCAGGGTCCTTCAAAAATACGCGGGCAATACTTATTCTCTGCTTCTGACCGCCCGAAAGCTTCACCCCGCGCTCACCTATTTCTGTATCGTAGCCGTTTTGAAGCGTCATTATATAATCGTGAATATTTGCTTTTTTTGCCGCTTCAATAATTTCTTCATCGGTTGCATCAGGTCTTCCATAAAGGATATTGTCTTTTATAGTTCCTGCGAAAAGGAATACGTCCTGCTGAACTATACCAATATTTCTACGTATGCTCTCGAGCGTTAAATCCTTAATATTCTGCCCGTCAATAAGAATTTCTCCGCCATCTTCCGAAAGAGAGTAAAATTCAGGCAGCAAATGGCAGATGGTTGTCTTTCCGCCACCTGACGGGCCGACAAGAGCAAGTTTTTTCCCTTTTTCCACCTTTATATTTACATCGTGGAGAACCTCTTTCGTAATATCATAGGAATAGGTTACGTCCTTAAACTCAATTATTCCCTCAACATCAGTAAGCTCTTTTGCGCCTTCCCTGTCAGTTTCAGGGGCTTCCTCCATAACTTCGACAAAGCGGCGGAATCCGCTGACACCGTTCTGGAACTGTTCCATAAATCCTATAAGTGTCGTCATGGGGTTTATAAAGAGATTTACAGAAACAATAAAGGTAGAATAATCACCAAATGAAATTCTGCCTGCATACAGGGAAAGTCCGCCTGCGATAAGTATTATTACATTGAAAATATCTGTAATAAACGTTGTTGACGAATGAAACTTTGCCATGGCGGAATATGCATTTTTGGAGGCATTCACGAAAGCAACATCGCCCTTTTTGAACTTTTCTACCTCCGTTTGCGCGTTTGTGTATGCCTTTGTTACTCGGATGCCTGTTATACTGCTTTCTACAGAAGCGTTAATTATAGCATTACTTTTTCTGCGCTCGTCAAAAGCTACCTTCATAGCTCTGCGGTAGTGAAAGGTTACAACGCAGAGAATAGGCACACACGCAAATATAATAAGTGTGAGCAAAACATCAATTGTGGCAAGATAAATAAAGGACAATACTATCATCACAGAGCAGATAAGTATATTTTCCGGGCCGTGGTGCGCAAGCTCGCAAACTTCGAAAAGGTCGCTCGTGATTCGCGTCATAATCTTGCCTGTTTCATTATTATCATAAAATTTATAAGGCAATTTCTGAAGATGTGAAAATAAATCCTTTCTCATCTGCGACTGCATTTTAACGCCTATAATATGCCCGTAGTACTGAACAAAATAGCGAAGAAGCAGTCTTATGATGTATAACACAAGCACAATAATTCCTGCAACAACAATTGTTTTATACATTTTCAGCGGAATATACTCGTTGAGCATTTTATTTGTTACAATCGGATATACCATACCGATTACAGATATTAAAAATGCGGCAAGCATATCAAGTGCCAGCATTTTTTTATGAGGTTTGTAGTAGCTTATAAATTGTTTCAGCATATTTTTACTCCTAAAGGTATTTTTACACAATAAGCTTATTTTACAAGATATAAAAGCTTTTTTTAAGCTCTTATTTTTGTCATAAAGACATGCAAACTTTACTCTCTCGTTCTGATAAACATCGTTTGCCGAAAGTGGCCAGAGGAACTTGTAATTTTTCGGGTCAATGTCAGTAAACATTACAGGGCATTCGCCTTTCACAATTTCACTATCACTGCGGTCCATAAAAATAGGCAAATAGTCCCATTTAAAGCTGTCTTCCTTAAAGTCAATCCTTACGAGCACACCGTGTAAAAGCGATCTTTGTCACAGTATCTCATCCATAAATATATACACATATTAATTATTCACTAATATCGACATAAAGTCAACAAATATTCAGAAGTTTTAAGGAACAAAGTGCCTCCCCCACTGCACCTGCGGTGCGGAGATAATCACTTTGTTGTGCCATGTGCGTTTTCTGAGCATAGCGAAGAAATTCTCGCACGGCATAAAAGCCGCAACCTTCAGGTTGCGGCTTTTATTAATTATTCGTTATCTTCTTTATTGGATTTCTTGAAAAATACTCCCGATACCATAATCACCGCAAAAACAATTAGATAGAAAAGCACAGGAAAAGAAAACTGACCATTTGCTTTCGCATTCAAATACGGGGTCACGCCGTGAGCATAAATAGCTGCGAATATCATAAAGAAACACGCAAGAAGTGCAAATGACGGAAGGACAAAGCGCTTGAATGTGCCAAGTTCCTTCTCTTTCTTCATCCACGCAATAAACATAGGAACATATATTGCATAGATTGTAACAATTGGAAGCTCTGATGAATCGAAATTGAAAACACCAAACCATCCATCAGTAAGGTTTGCGCCGTAGAAATATACGAGCCACAAAGAACATACGAAAAGTCCCCATATTGAAGAATTTGTTGTCATATTTGTAGATTTATCAATCTGACTGAAGGTTTCAGGTCTGGGACCGTCGTTACGTGCGGCAATTGCATACATACCTCGTGTTGCACCTACCATAAGACCGTTGAGTGTGCCAAGGCAGGAAACTATAATGCAGATATTGAGGAATGTTCCCCCTACTCCGCCGAAAATATTTGTAAATGCTGTTGTAGCACCTTCGTTTATAAGAACTTCACTTGTCGCACCGCCTGCTACACCAATGAAATATAAAACGTATGCCGCAATAACTATCAATGAGCCAACAACAAGCGCGATGGGAAGATTTTTCTTGGGGTTTTTAAGTTCTGCATTGATAGATGTAGCGACAATCCATCCCTCGTATGCAAAAACGGTTGCAACTATTGCCGCAAAAAGTCCGCTGCCTGCAGTTACACCGACTGTTCCTGAAACAACTGTGGTGAAATTGGTTGTAAGAGTTCCGTTAGCAAAGCCCATGATAGTTCCCACTATTGCCATAAGAGTGATGGGGATTAGCTTTATAACAGTGGCACTTATCTGGAATTTTCCTGCAAGCTTTGGTGAAAGCGCATTTATTGTATATGATGCAATAAGGAAAAATCCCGCAAGAGCCATAACCTCAGGGCCTACCATACTCCACCCGAAAAGAACACCGAAATATCTTGCAGAAACCCATGCAAGAACAGAGGTCATTCCTGGGTAGTAAATGTTTACCATAAACCACGCTGCATAGTATCCGTAAGTCTTTCCACAGGTTGCTTCTGCGTAATCAACAATACCGCTTACCTTTTCATACTTTGTTGCCATTACTGCAAACTGTGCCGCACACAAAAGAAGCGCCAATCCTGTAATTATCCAAGCAAGGATACCAAGCGTCATATTACCGCCCGTAGCTGCTAAAACATTCTGAGCCTTAAAGAAAACACCCGAACCTATTACAGTGCCTACTACCATACAGATAGAAGTTGGAAGTCCGTACTTTTTAGTGAGTTTTTCCATTTTGCCCCCCCATTTATTAATTTACAAGAATATTTTAGCACTCTTTTTTTGTGATGTAAAGTTTTTTATTGTTGACAAAGGAAAAATTTTGATTTATAATGGCATTGTTCTAGAACAACTTAACTGGGGAGCTTGCGCATGCAGGCTGAGAGTAAGCGTATTGCCGCTTTAACCTATAACCTGATTTGGATAATGCCAACGTAGGGAAATATGTTTAGATTTTCTTTGTCGAACCATTTCCTTCGGTTCGATTTTTTTGTTGGGATTATTCTTTTCTGCTACATTTTTTTGAAAGGAATAATTATTATGAACACAACCAAAAAACTAACTGCAAGTGCACTTATGATAGCACTTGCTACGGTGCTTATGTGGGTAAGCAAACTCCTCCCTGCCCCATGGCTTCAGGGCGGAAGCGTGACACTTGCATCTATGGTGCCGATAATAGCAGTAGGCATTCTTTTTGGCACAAAATGGGGACTCTGTTCCTCTCTTGCCTATGCTCTTATTCAGATGATGTTTGGATTTTATCCGCCGCCAACACAGACATTTCTTTATTTCGTGCTTGTAGTTTTGCTTGATTATGTCTTTGCATTCGGCGTGCTGGGTCTTTCTGGTTTCTTCTACTCACTCTTCGGGAAGAAGTATTCCGCAATTCCGATAAGTGCATTTCTGGTAACTCTTCTGCGCTATATATGCCACATAGTATCAGGTATTCTTATATGGGGAGTTTATGCCGAAGAAGGACAGAGCGTACTTGCGTATTCGCTTATCTACAACGGAACTTATATGATTCCTGAAATCATAATTTCAACTGTTGTGACAGCGATTATATTAAAAAGCAAAGTACTTAAAAAGTAAAAAAAGAGGGAAATCGGTGAAACCGATTTCCCTCTTTCAGTTTAATGTAACAAAAGTGCAATTATTTAAGTCTTCCGAAGCCTGCGTTTTCAACACATACCTGCCCTGCCTCTGTAAGCATAAATTCTGCCATCTTTCTTGCGGGAGAATCTGCGGGGGTATCTTTTCGGAGTACAACATATGTGTTGTTGGAGAGCGGATACGATCCATCTGCAATAGTTTCATCACTTGGCATAATCCCATCAATCGCAAGAAGCTTCAAATGACGTTTTGTATCAAGCACGGCATCCACATTATGATAATAATAGTAAATGCTGTAACCGAGCCCGTAGCCAATTGGTTTCTCTGTTTTTGCTGCTATGACATCTGTCAACACATTTGACATCGTGTAAGATGTTTCCTTTTTCACTTCAGGATGAATTTCATTACCCTTTAAGAAATGCTTTTCCATCTGTGCATGACTTCCGCTGTCATTGTTTCGGCAATAAGGATACATAAGCGCATCGCTTCCGCCGACCTCTGACCAGTTATCATAGGCATCACTAACGTAGATATTGCTGATTTGCTCCTTTGTAAGACCTTCGATAGGGTTATCCTTGTTTGTGAAGAAAATCATCGCATCATACGCGATAGGGATAAGCTCAAGCTCCACGCCTTTATCTTCTGCAATCTTGAGAATATCACTTGCAGGATAGACAGATGCAAAGAGCATATCGACCTCTCCGTTTATAAGGCGCTGATAGGATGCGTGACTCTTTGAGTGACTTTGCGGAAAGAGAGGATGTGTCTGTCCGTTACGGAAAAGCATATTGTAGACCGCCTCTGTAAACGGATATGTAGAGGTAGAACCGTCAATTACTGGCATCTCTTTATCAAACCCGAACATCTCGGCAAGCTCCGAGTCATAAAGCTGACAGTCTCTTTGTGTATTGTTCAGAATATATGCCACATCGGCTCTTGTTGCCACTTTTTGCGGATTAAGAAGCCTTATCGGGTTTTCGTAATCAGTATCGTCATAATCCGATACGATATTTCGCCCAATATATTCATAGGCATCCTTCGCCCAATCAGAAATCTTATCTTCATCGCCATAGTTTGTTGCCCTTGATTTTGAGCATCTTAAATTCGCATACTGCAGGGCTCTTGCAATCATAACAGCGATTTCTTCTCTCGTAACATCTCTGTTTGGCGAGAATCTATCAGGTGAATCTCCCTCGATAATACCGCATAAACGGGCATAGGTCACAACATAATAAAACCAATCTTTTTTAGAAACGTCTTCAAAAGTTGCCGTCTTCTTATAACCTGCTGAAATTTCATCAACATATTCCCATGCTAATCCTTCGAGTCCTATAAAACGCATAACCATCGCAACTGCTTCCGCTCGGGTTATATTGTCGTAGATATTTGCCTCTCCTTTATCGTTACCTCTTATAACACCGACCCTTGAAAGCATCATAAAATCATGAAAATCAGGATTCGAGTCATCAATATCCGTAAAAATTAATTCTTCGGGAACAAAGGCCTCTATTTGTCTGCCTTTATTTTCTGCAGGAATTGTTGCATGCACGCACCCGTCATATGACATAGATAACGCTATAACTTCTCCGCTATCTCTATATCTTGCACGTGTGAGCCAGGAATCTCTGCTCTCTATATCATCTGGGAACGGTATCTTCACCGTTGTAAATGCTGCTACTCGAACTTCGTCAACACCATCAGCTTTTACCCAATCGCTACTTTCGACAGAGATTGCAGAAGATTGCATCTCGGATTTATCCATATTTGATTTATCAAAATCAGCTGGAACAGGCATAACAGTATATTCATAATCGAAATCATCTGTGTCTGCTGCCTTGTTTAGATTGTATTTCTCCCCGAGCCTTTCAATGGTCTTGTCCTCAATTAAATCAGATATAGTATTATTGACAAGATTGTATACTGATTTTTTTGGTTCACCGGCTGCCTCTGCAAGCTTTCCTTTTTCAGCAGAGTTATTAGGAAAAACAACGGCGTATTGTTCAATGCTGGCATCAGATATTTCACCGTCAAAATATGTTACCTTTGCACTTAAATATGGAATAGTGTAATCAATAACATTATTTCTTTCTTCTGTGATCGAAATTGCTGAAATAGCACAAGCAACCTCGCCACTCATAACGGCAGAAAAGAGTTTATCAAATGACATATCTACATACTCAATTTCAAAGCCATTCCTTTCACCGATACAATTCATAAGGTCGATATCAAATCCGTACAACTCTCCGTTCTCGTCGTAATACTCCAACGGTGGAAACTGCGCATTTATACCTACTTTTATTTTAACTGGCTGCATCGGACCGCTAATCCCGTCAGCAAAAGCTACTGTTACCATTAAAAGGAGCATTGCGATTGATAAAATGATTGATAATAACTTTTTCATAGCGTTACCTCCTTGTTTTTTTCTTCCTGATTTTATATCCAATTACAAAGCCAATAGCCCCGACCAAGACAATTAAAATTAATTCTCCGATTGTGTAGGCCAATGTTGGGTTATCAATTACCCAATAAACTAAATTAGCATACGTGCTTTTTAGTTTCGGTAGTTTGGGCTGCGCTTCTTCTGGAAAAAGTTTAATTAGCTTTTCATAGTCTGCTGCTTTAATTATATAATCTCCTTGCGGAGCACTGAACATTTCCGTTCGGCTGCTGGCTACTTTGCAATTATCCCACATATATACGCTATATGTTCTTTCTCCCTCATAGGCGTTTATAACAAAACTATCATCACTTGACGCCAACGTGTTTTTTACATCTTTCAGATATATTTCATCAGCCAGATTGAAAAACTTTTCTTTGTCAATTTCATAATTTTGCTGTCTGTTAAATAAGGAAAATTCTATTTTATCGCATTTTTCTCTGTCAAGCTCGAAAAGAGCTGCCAAAGAAATTTCTTCGCCTTCTTCTGTGAGAGCAGCATTTAATTTATCAATTCTTTCTTGTTCGGCTTTTTCATATTTTCCGTCATTTAAGTTTTTTTCAAAGCGTTCCCACATACCACCTGTAACATTTTTTAGCTTTAATGTTTTGGTGTCGTAGCTTGTAACCTCAAAAATGTCTGTCGGATTGTTCTCGTCAAAGTATGTAATCAGATATACATTACCGGGCTTAACTTCAATATCGCCAACTGCATTTGCATTACTGTAATTTTGTTTTGTTCCTGTGCTTATATCTCCTTTGATTTTCTTTACGGGAGAGACGGAGACAGCTCCGTTTTCAGTATAGGAAAGTACCTCACCGAAAAATATTTGAGCTCCGTCATGGTGTAGTAAATCCTCCGGCACACTACCGGCGAAAACTGAAACCGATAAGGAAAGTAAAAGGATTGTTATACCGATAAAACTGATAAACTTTTTCATACGCATTAACCTCCCAATAGCTTAATAGCACATCTTGACGGTTTATCTTTATCATAGAAAACATCGACAGTTCCGAAAATGCCTATTAAGTTTTCTCTTAAACCTATGTATTTTGTTTTCTTGTACTTTTTCCCGTTTACAGAATAGGTAAATGTCATAAGATAAGGGAATAAAGCCCCGTCAAGACTATTCATACGAACAGGTTTTGAGTTTACTTTTATCCACCAGCATTTTGTAACTCTTTCTATTTTCCCGAGCGTACAATTATTCTGTGAAATTATGTCTTCTTTTCTTGACATTGCTTCAATCCCTCCTTACGCTACAATAAAATTTATTTTTTAGAAAGTTTTACTATTTTATCGTGTAGTGAATAATAATTGTTGTTGTCATTTTCTTTTATCATTTTGTCAGTATCAAATAAAGATTTTGCCCGATTATTCTTATAGTCCACATTATCACTATCATAGTCTGCAATATATTGTTGTAGCTGTTTATGCAGCAGTTGTGCTTCCTCTGCCAATGCAGGATTATTTTTCATTACTCTTATTACAAGTTTATAATCATCAATAATATTTCCTAAAAACAAATTTCTCTTTGGATATATTGTGCTGTAAAATACAATTTCTTCTTTTATGCTGTCGCAAACATCATCAATATACAACAAAGAAGACTCATAATATCTGGTAGGCTCACCGTCCGAATACATAGTTTCGTAAAAAGTAGATAATTGATGTGTGTTTGCAATTATATAATTTGAAATATGATTTGATATTTTTCGTTCATCGTTTATTTTCAATATATTAAACACAACTGAAATGACAGCTACAAAGCATATTAAAGCTATACTTATTTTTTTCATATTTTTATTCTCTCCTTTATTTAATCGTGAAATAAAGTTCGTATGTTTCTGTGTCGTAATCTCCGGCTGATCTGAAATCACTTATTTCTTTTTTCAGCTTGTAAAATCCGGGCTTAAGCTCTCCGTATAACCGTTTCCAATTAACTTTTAATTCTGTTACATCATTCTTTTTTATGGAATAAGCTAACAAAGTCCAGACGGGTGCAACTGCGTCTTTTGTCTTTACAGGCTTCCACTCATTATTGATGTTTCTTTCAAGAGAGTAATCTGCACCTGTTTCCAGTTCTCCCGTGGGAGATCCTCCGAACTGCTCAATTAAGATTGTAAGTCCTGTTTTTGTAATATCCTTTGCTCTTAAAGAAATACCCCACTTGTCAAAATCTCCATAAACTCTAAATGTTGTTCTGTATTTTTTATCATCAGGAGTAGTCTGACTGCTATACAGCTTGTTGTGTTCTTCAAAATCATAGTTTATATTTTCTGTCAATACAACTATTTCACTTTCCTTTTCTGCGTTAGGAGTTTTCCCCTTTAAGTAAAAGCAGTATTTGAAAACACGCATATTAAGTTCAGGATCGTCAAACATTTTGAAGATTACCCATTCGCCATTTATGGAAACTTCCTTTGTAATGCCTGTGGCATTCTGATAACCTTCTGCGCCCTTGAAATTACACTCATCATTCTTTTTAGGTATTTCGTATTCTGCTCCTACTTGCTTCAGCTCTCCGTCAAGAGTTCCGCAGCGCGGCGTCATATTACTGACTTTTCCGCTATCATAATACAGCTTTCCGTCAATCTTAATCATACGAATAGGCTTCTTGACAGTTTCGCCGTTTTCATTGCTGACAATAATATTTGTCGGGCGGTCTGCACCACCTATTACTTCGACGCTCGTATCATTACAAGCTGAAAAAATCAAAGCACATATTATGAATATTAAAATTCGTCTCATACGCACGCCTCCTTTAATTATGCGGCAAAGAGTATAAAGCCGATAGTGTTTGTGGCAAAGTTTGCAAACATATGTATAAGCCACGAAAGGTATATGTTTCCTCTTTTCTCATCAAACAAATTGAAAATCACGCCACCTGCGAAAAGTCCGATAAGCGATATTATGATAACAGGCATACCAAACCACCCAATCATCATAGCTATATGATATAATGAAAACGCCAGAGCACTGAATATATATGCAAACTTTCTTGTAGTATGTTTTTTAAGTGTTATAAATGAAAATCCGCGGAAAAAGAATTCCTCCAAAAGGGAATTTACAAATGATATGTAAATGGCAACCCAGATGAAGTTTGATTTATTTACTCCTGTAGTTTCACCAAGGCTTTTTGTGAGGGCGGAAAAGTCAAATACATTCCTGAAAACAAGAAACGCACCCAATATAAAAACATATACTCCCAAGCCCAAAGCAAAAGCAATCAGAAGACCTTTTTTATCAGGTTTCAGAAGATTTTTAATATTAATCTCCTTGTTATAGCAACAATATGCAACAGGTATTAAAATAAAAATTATGATTTTTATCAAAGATTTTATTGCATATCCGGGCTGAATTATAGCATCCACAATCGCCATCACAATACAAGCGATTATAACAAGTATTGGAATTTGTAATTTCTTCATTTTTCCGTTCCTATCGTCGTAGTTGCACAAAAAGTGCCCCGTCCCTAAACTGTGCAAAACTGTGCGCGTCCACAACCACGTCTATATCTCTGACTTGGATACTGCTAAATCCCATAAGGTATATAACAGTAAGCACACCAACTATTTTCTTCATTCAACTGTCTCTTTTAAGATAAAATCAAATTCAACAGAGTTTATATTTTCTAATATAATACTAGATTTTCACTTTTAAAGCAATAGTTACAAACAAAAAAGGAAAATCGGTTTTACCGATTTTCCTTTTTTATTTGTTGTTCAAATTATTCAGCTTTGTTTGGTTTCTTCACAAAGAGCATGCTCAAAACTAATGCAATAATGTAGAGAACAACTGTCACATAAAGTACAGCCTGGTAGCCTTCAGGGTTTACCATGTTGCCTGCAACTTCTATTTCCTCACCGAAATGATTTACAATCCATGTGGCAAGCTGATTTCCTGTAAGACCTGCAAACGCCCATGCTGACAGTGTAATTCCGTGAATAGCACTGATATTGCTCATTCCATAATGGTCAGAAAGAAGTGTAGGCACATTTGAAAATCCGCCGCCGTATCCAGCATTTACAAACATCAGAAGCACCAATACAAGAATTGTAAGAGCTGTGTTTCCTGCGCCATTTGTAATACCGCCTGTAAAGATTGCAGCAGCAGTAAGAATAATTGAAATTACGAAAATAATTTTGAAAATAGTATTTCTGTCCTTCATCTTATCAGCCCAAGCTGAAAATCCAAGACGTCCGCCGGCATTGAATATAGCAGAAACTGTTGAGATGATTCCTACAAATCCTGCAAGACCTATACATTTTACAATCATCTTTTCCTGAGATAAGAGTGCAAGACCGCATGTGATATTTATATAGAACATTAACCAGATGCCTATGTAGTTTGTAATTTTTCTTGACTTTATAACAGCCATAATGCTATTTTTCTCTTCCTTACCCTGGGGTTCCTTCCAGTCAGAGGGTTTCTTCAGAAGAAGATGTCCTATAAACATCATAACAAAATAAACTGCGCCCAAAATCCAGAACATCTTATAAATTCCGCTCTCGCCCATTGACTGAAGCATCGACTGCATAATGGGGCTTGCAATTGCCTTTGCCGCACCAAAGCCTGCTACTGCAAGACCCGTTGCAAGACCTTTTTTATCTGCAAACCAGAGCATAAGTGTTTTTACGGGAGAAAGATAGCCTGTACCAAGACCTATACCCATAATAACACCGTAGCATAAATATATACCAAGAAGCGCTACGACACTACCCTTATGAAGACCGCCGTAGTAAATGAATCCACCTGTGCCTATCATACCTAAAGAAAAGCATATTGCTGCAATCAATGAGGACTTATGAATATCCTTCTCTACTACATTACCAAGAAATGCCGCCGACATTCCAAGGAAGAAAATTGCAAGGCTGAATGCCCACTCTGCCGCACCTTTGGGAAATCCGATATAATCGGCAATTTCCTGGCTGAAAATGGACCAGCAGTACACTGTACCTATACTGCAATGAAGCAATAACGCGGGTATTGCTGCTCTTATCCACTTGTTTTCTCGCCATCCGCTTACTAGTCTGTTACTCATTGTGATGTCTCCTTATCTTTTTTAATTTTGCTTCGATAATATTTGGTATTTATCCCTTATAAATGCCAAACTACACAAGTGTTTAATCATTCCAAATCATTATTATAGCACAATATTTCCAAAAATCAAATTATTTTATTGATTTTGTCGAAAAATAGTTATATAATTAGCAAAGATTTTAAAATAAGGGTGGATTTCTTATGATAAGACCTATTTTGCTTTTAATTATTTCAAACGTTTTTATGACATTTGCATGGTATGGACATCTTAAATTCAAGAGCACTGCTCTTTGGGTGGTTGTCCTTGCAAGCTGGGGACTTGCCTTTTTTGAGTACATATTTCAGGTGCCTGCAAACAGACTTGGAAATCAGTATTTTTCGGCGGCACAACTTAAGGTTATGCAAGAGGTAATTTCTCTTACGGTGTTTTCAGTTTTTTCTGTTTTGTACCTTAAAGAAAAGTTTACAATCAATTACCTTTTCGCCTTTTTATGTATTTTAGGCGCGGTATTTTTTATGTTCAAGAAATAAAAAATCGGGAGAATTCTCCCGATTTTTTTAATATGAAATTATAATTCCTTCTTTGTCGGCGTAGTAGCTGTTAAGACCGCGTGTTTTAAGTATTGTAACATTGATGTCGCTGTTAAGCTTTTCAATTTCTTCTTTCATAGTAAGTGCAAGAGACTCATTCATACAATGGCTTATTACAACATCTCCTCCGTTGAAGCCATTTTCCTTTATTATGTCAAGCATTGTGGCAATAGCTTTTTTCTTTCCGCGCACTTTTGAATGGACTGAAATTCTGCCCTCTTTCTCTATGCCCACTCCCCAGAAGTTAAGGCTTGCGGCAAGGATACCTGCAATCTTACTTACTCTGCCTGCTTTCACAAGATTGTCAAAAGAGGAAAGTGCAAACACCGTATGAATACCGCTGACGTATTTTTCCGTCTTTTTTATAACATCATCAAAGCTTTCGCCTTTTTCTATAAGCTCTGCTAGCTTTCTTACGGTAAGAACTGATGAGGGGCCTGTTGCACATCCGTCAACTATTGCCGCTCTTGTGTCGGGATTTTCCTCGCATATAGTCTTTACTGCTATATTACCGCTTGCGTAGCTTCCTGAAAGATTTTTAGAGATAGTCACGCAAATGTTGTTCTCACCTTTTTCCATCTCCTTTTGCCACGACGCGGGCGATGGGCAAGCTGTTGAGCTTGCACTCTTGCTCGCTTTCATAAAGCTTACCATTTCTTCTACATTTAGGGTTTCATCATCGGTAAACTCCCTTTCTTCGATAGTTATATAAAAAGGCACGCTCTTATAAGTAATATTTTCTGTTTCTTTTTCAAGAGTGAAAAGGTCACAGCTTGAATCGCCTATAATATTCCACTTCATAAAACAACCTCCATACTTTAGCCGATGGGAGCAGGTCCCCTCAGCTAGTATGAAGGTTATCATATTAAAGTATTCAGTTCGTAAATTTACTCTCCGTTTTTGTTTACGTTAAGTTTACCTAACTTAATGGTAAAAAGACTTCCTTCTCCAATGGCGCTCTCCGCTTTGATACCGCCTCCGCAAAGCTCACATATTCGCTTTGAAATAGCAAGTCCGAGTCCAAGGCCTTTGCTTGAGCGCGAGATGTCTCCTTGGAAATAAGGGTCAAAAACGTGTTTCAGCGTTTCCTCGTCCATACCCTCGCCTGAGTCGGCAATATTTGCGATGACTTTATCATCCTTTTCTTCAAGCGAGATTGCAATTTCGCCACCCCTGGGGGTGTGGTCGATTGCGTTTGAGATTATATTGAGCCACAAATGCTGAATAAGCTCACGATTTCCCGTGTACATAACGGTTGGAAGTACGCATGTGAACTCTATCTCCTTTTCCAGCCAACGTTTTGAAAGTATTATCGAGCACTGGCGAATCTGCTCGCTTAAATCGTATTCCTCCATATCAGTAACAATCTGTTGGGTTGAAAGCTTTGATAGAAGTATTGTATTTGTTGCAAGCTTTGAAAGGCGATTTGTTTCCTCAATTATTATCTTGAGATATTCCTCACGTTCAATGTCGGTTATGTTTTTATCCAGAAGAAGCTCCGCAAAGCCGTTGATTGAGGCAATCGGCGTCTTGAATTCGTGCGAGTAGCTATTTATAAAGTCATTACGTAGAATTTGCACACTCTTAAGCTCTTCACACATTTTATTGAAGTTTGCATAGACCTCTAAAAGTGCGTACTTCTTTTTAAGCGGAATCTGATAATCAAAGTCGCCCTCGGCAAGATGCCTTATCCCCTCTGAAAGAATTTTTATTTCCTTACTCCTTGCACGGTAAAAAATCATATTGACGGGAACAAGCACTACTACAAGAAAGAGCATCGTTCCGATAAGTTCAAGTGATGCTCCAACATAGATGCCCTCTATTCCAAGGAAGTCATTTACAAGCCACGTCATAAAATAGCTTCCAAGCACGCAGGCTATAACAACCGCGAATGACTGCACAAGGTATTGCGGAATTATTCTGTTACTTTGTTTCTTTAGCTTTTTCACAAAAATTCCCCTTTATTTAACAGACGCCTTGTAGCCAAGGCCTTTAATCGTCTGTATATTGATTTCGGGCATATTTTTCAGTCTGTTTCTTATTCTGCTTATGTGGGTTTTTATGGTCTCTTCCCCACTTTCGCTGTTCATTCCCCATACACTCGTTAAAAGCTGCTCTTTCGAGAAAATCTGCTCTGGATACGAAAGAAGCTTAAAAAGAAGGTCAAACTCTTTTTTGGGAAGTTCCACATATTCACTATCCGAATATACTGCATATTTTTCAGAATCAACAACCACATTACCTATAGTTATTTTCTTCTCCTGATTTATATTGGCTCTCCTTAAAAGAGCGTTCACTCTCCACAAAAGCTCATCACTGCTGAAAGGTTTTGTCATATAGTCATCTGTTCCCAGTGTAAAGCCTTTTTGCTTGTCGGTTATTGTTTCCTTCGCAGTAAGGAATAAAAAAGGCGTTGTGTAGCCTTCTTCCCGAAGTGTTGAGAGAAGCTCATATCCATCCATACGAGGCATCATTATATCAGCAATTATAAGGTCTATTCCGCCGCTATGTATTATTTCGAGTGCCTCTGCCCCGTCGCAAGCGGTTTTGACCGTATAAGAATCCTTTAATCTTGCGGAAGTTAAAAGGCGCATATTTCTATCGTCTTCAGCAACAAGTATTGTAGCCATCTTTTCACCTACTTACATTTAAAAGTTCCTGCAACGCACACTTTGCCATCCTTGTTTTTAAGGTGGACATAGTATCCGCTTTCAATTTCTTTCACACACACATCAAGTTCTTCGCCAAGATATGCGGAATTTGGATATATCAGGCTGATTTCTTTAATTTCAAAATCAAACGGGAGTGCATCCATCAAAAGTTCTGCACCTTTTCGATTATTGAGGTGCTTATTTGTATCAAGCTCTTTATTGGACACACGCACTTTATACTGCGAGGGCGCGTCCTCTATAATTTCAGGACGCTCATATGTAAAGAAGCTGTCGCCGCCAAAATCGCATTGCTCATAGGCATTTGTCGTTTCTGCAGGAACTTTTGCAAGGCGCATTCTTTTTGTATCGAGTAAGCACCAATTTGCAATACTTTTTGCAACAACCTCGCCATCCTGCTTTATGACAGAACCACGCTCTGACAAAACTCCCTTGAGGCTTTTTACCGCGGTATAAGCTTCTATAGAAGCAGATATTTTTATGCTTTTTTCAATTCGCACATTCATTCCCTGCAGAAGCCATGCCCTGTCGATCTCGCGAAGCTTTTCTATTCCAAATCCTGCATATTCTGAATTACGGATTGCAACCTCCTGAATAGCATCGAGAATTGTTGAAGTTTTCACATTTTCAAAATCTTTGTAGTCGCAATATCTGATATCGTAGATGTATTTGAACATAGTATCCTCCATTTAACCCAACTTGTCTTTCATTTTAGCATAAAAAATATTTCGTTTCAAGAAGATATTGTTTGTGATGTTATCTATTAACAAAATTCCCTATCTATATTAAAATATATGGTAGTAAAAAAAGGCGGAATTACAATGAAAAAATCACTTTCTCTCTTCCTCGTTCTTATGATGACAGTAATGACACTTGGCGTTTTTGCTGCAGGTACATATACTTCATCAGACTGGGCAAAGGCAGAACTCACAAAGGCTGAAGAAAAAGGTCTTATTCCTGAATCTCTCTTGAATGAGGATTTGACAAAGCCCATCACAAGAGCTGAATTTGCAGCGGTTTCAGTACTTCTTTATGAAGCAATTTCTGCTGTTAAGGCAGAGCCTGTAGCTGTAAATCCCTTCACTGATACAAGTGATGCTTATGTTCTTAAGGCTTATAACCTTGGTGTTACAACGGGCACAAGCTCAACTGCTTTCTCCCCAAATGACCTTCTCACCAGAGAGCAGGCAGCGGCAATGCTTACACGTGTTTATAAAAAACTCACAATCGACGGTTGGGATATTGCAAAGGACAACGCGTTCAAGCTTGAATATACCAAGGGTGAAAATTTTGCTGACGATGCATTTATCTCTGACTGGCAAAGGATTCTGTTTACTTTATGGCATTCAAGAGCATTATAAACGGTGTTGGCGAAAACAATTTTGCACCCAAGAATAATGCTTCCCGTGAGCAGGCAATCATCATCGCTACCCGTATGACAGGGCTGGACATCACTCTTGCTGACGGAATCGAAGATATTGACCCCTACGATGAAGAACGCGAAAAGCCTGAAGTTAACAATAAGAAAGATACATATACTATCGGTTTCATCGGCGGTTCTCTTACCGAAGGCGGCGCTGCATGGATAAAGGAAACAAAGGATTTCCTTGCAGAAAAAATGCCTGATAAGGAAATCGTTACAATCAATGCTGGTAAAGGCGGCACACGTTCAAACTACGGTACAGCAAGATTTATGGAAGATATCGGTCAGTATGCTCCCGATATGGTATTTATAGAATTTTCCGTAAATGACTGCGGTCAGAATTACGACGACTACAGTGTCCATACCGAAGGTATCCTCAGGCAGTGTTTGAAGCTTCCCAAAAAGCCTGCCGTAATATTCTTTCACGCTCCCCATCCTGTTGAAAAGGATTCAGACACATATAAAAAGTGTGAACAGACAGTTGCAACAAAAGATAAGCTTGCTGCTAATTACGGTGTAAAATCAATCAATGTTTATGAATACATGCAGAAGGATTATGAAAAGGTAAAAGAAGAAAAGGGTTACGAGACATTTACCGATTATCTTGCTACCATGTATAATAAATCAGGAAGCGGCTTTGATGTTCACGGCGGTTACGAAAAGTATGCCGAAGCTATCATTGAAGCATTTACTGAGGACTATTCCGGCTGCACAGCAAAAATCAAGGATGCATCTCTTGTAAACGGTACCAAGAGAAACCTTGTAGAAGCAAAGTATACATACATCTACACAAACAGCGCACGACTCAACTGTTCAGGCAACTGGAAGACATATACTGATAATGCACAGGTTCCTACAAATGATTCAGCAGTAGCAATAGGTGCTGCATATCCTTACTTCCCTGCCGGAATCAAGCAGGTTGTAAACGAACAGGCTGCAGTTGGATTTATGTCAAAGGCTAAAGCAATCTGTATAAACTTCCCGGGAAGCGCAAAGGGTAGCAAGGCTACAGTTTATGTAGATAATGAAGTAGCAGGAACTCTTTCAGCTAACTCAACACAAAACGTAAACGTTATATCAGGTTGGGTTTCACTTCCCAATGATGGCGTAGAGCACAAGGTTATTATGGTGGTAAATAAGCCTACAACTGATGCTTATGTATTCAGATTCGGCGCTATTATTGAAAGATTCTAATAACTGAATAAAAAAGAGCACCTATCGGGTGCTCTTTTTTGGTGCGGATGACAGGGGTCTAACCTGCACGTCATGGGCACCAGAACCTAATGGTTATATAGCGTATGTGAAAGAATTATGTTTCTTTTTTATATGCTATTTTTTGTCCAATTACTAAAAAGATAGATGAATTTTGAACCATTATTTCATGGTGTTAATATTATCTGTCACGATTTATGTTTAAATTAATTTTGATAAAACAAATTATTTTTAACTTTCTTTTAACTTTACACTTTTATAATAGCCTTAAACTTAGGAAATTTTTTGAATTTTATGGTATACGGAGGTGATAAAATTGAAATTCAGGCATGAATATAAGCATCAAATAAACCTTGCTGATATTTATGGTCTCAGAACAAGGCTTAGTGCAGTTGTAAAGCACGATTCGCACGCAAGTGATGACGGAACATATTTTATCAAAAGTCTATATTTTGATAACTATATGGACAAAGCTCTCCGGGAAAAGATTGACGGAGTGAACAAGCGAGAAAAGTTTCGTATCAGGTACTACGGAACGGACACTTCATTTATCAAACTTGAAAAGAAAAGCAAGATAAACGGATTGTGTAACAAAGTTAGCTGTCCTATCACGGCAGAAGAATGTCAGAAAATTATTGACGGCGATATTGAATTTATGAAAGATAGTGAATTTGAGCTGATGCGAGAACTATACTCCAAGATGAAATATCAGCTTCTTCGCCCGAAATGTATAGTGGCATATACCCGTGAATGCTTTGTTTATCCACCCGGTAATGTCAGGGTAACTATTGATATGAACATCTGTGGTAGTAACAATGTAGGTGAATTTTTAAATCCTGATTTGCCTTTTTTGCAGACTTATCATGAAGCAATCTTGGAAGTAAAATGGGATGAGTTTCTTCCGCAGATTATCAGAGATTGTGTTCAGGTTAAATCAAGAAGAAGTGCCGCCTTCTCAAAATATGCGGCAATAAGAATATAAATAAACTTAACGGAAGGAAGTAAAAAATTATGACTTTTTCAGATGTATTCAAATCAAGTTTTTTGAGTAATATCAATTCTTTTTCAACACTTGATGTGCTTTTGGCACTTGGGCTTGCCTTTGTAATAGGACTTTTTATCTTTTTAATTTATAAAAAGACTTATCAAGGGGTTATGTATTCAGATTCGTTTGGAATATCTTTAATCGCAATGTCGATGATTACAAGCCTTGTAATTATTGCGGTAACATCAAATGTTGTGTTGTCACTTGGTATGGTCGGTGCTCTTTCTATCGTTCGTTTCAGAACGGCAATTAAAGAGCCTATGGATATAGCCTTTTTGTTCTGGGCAATAGCAGTTGGTATCGTTCTCGGTGCAGGACTTCTTCCTCTTGCAATTATCGGTTCTGTTATTATAGGTATCATTATTGTAGTTTTCTCAACAAGAAAAATCGGTGACACTCCGTATATCCTTGTTGTAAGCTGCGAAAATGAAGAAACAGAAAATGCGGCATACGAGCTTATCAAAGAAGATGCTAAGAAAAGTCTCTTGAAATCAAAATCAGTAAACAAATTAGGAATTGAGCTCACCTACGAAGTACGAATTAAAGACGATAATACAAGTTTTGTAAACAAAATTTCAGCGGTTGATGGCATAACAAATGCAGTTTTAGTTTCCTATAACGGCGAGTATATGTCGTAAGACGAAAGGAGACTTGAAATGCTAAAAAAAGTAATTCCAATAGTTATTTTGCTATGCCTGATATTCAGCATAAGCGTAATAGCTGAAAATGAAATGCCGACAAGTGAAGACACTGTAACTGAAGTATCAGAACAGATGCCGCAAGGTGCAGAAGAACGCCCACAAGGTGTTAGAAGAAATATGGGAACACCACCATCAGGCGACATGCAAAATCGTGGAACTCCTCCCAATGTGTCAAATAGTGCAATGCCGCCTAAAGGCATGAACAGAGGTCAAAAACCATCAGGAGAAATTACTCCTCCGCAAAATGCCGAGGTTGACAGCGCTGTGAATGTACCACAAAGTACACCTGCGGCTAAAGAAACTGCAGAAAACACAACATCAACAGATGAACAAAACAACCACGACACAGAAGAAAATCCACAATTTGAAGGTCGCATGCCCGGTGGTATGCAAGGTGGTTTCCCCGGCAATATGCAAAACAACAATCAGCAAACTAAGGATGCTGAGCCAATGACCTTTTGGGGATTTGTAAAAACATATTCAACTCCAATTGCATCAGTGATTCTTTTGGCGTTGGCATTTATCTTTGTTATTTTCTACAGAAGAAAAAACTATTAATGTCAATGCAATTATAAAACCTAAGGTAAAGGAGGGCGAATATGCTATCAAGTAAATATATTTCAAAAATAACGATTATACTCATATCCGTAGTTTTAGTTCTGTGTGTTCTTGCAATGACATTTTACGATAAACTTTTGCCCGTTGTAAATACTTCGGGTTACAGTATGGAATATCAGGACAAACTCTTTGATACAAGCGAAGTTCTTGATATTGATATTGTTATGGACGATGCAAAGTGGAATGAAATGCTTCAAAACGCACAGCAGGAACAATATTATGAATGTGATGTAGTTATAAATGGTACAACATTCAAGCAGGTTGGAATAAGACCAAAGGGAAATACAAGCCTTTCTTCTATTGCAAGAGATCCTGATAATAACAGATATAGTTTCAAACTTGAATTTGACCAATTTGTAGATGGGCAGACTTGCTTTGGATTAGATAAATTGATTCTGAATAACAGTTATGCAGATACCACCAATATGAAAGAAGCAATCATTTATGATATGTTTCAGTTTTTAGATACAGATGCTTCTCTTTACAATTATGCAAAGATTTCTGTAAATAATGAATATTGGGGCGTTTACCTTGCACTTGAAGCCGTTGAAAATAGTTTTATGCTTCGTAATTATGGTATGGAAAAGGGATATTTATATAAGCCTGACAGTATGAACCATAACGATAACAACGACGATAAGAACAAAGACAGAGATTTTGGCGGTGCTATGCCAATGCCATCTGAAGGTTTTAAGATGCCTGAAAAAATTGAAAAAGACGGACAGGATTTGGCAATACCACCTGAATTTGAAAATAATGTTCAAAATGAAGGTGAGCAAATTGAAAGAAAATCTTTCCCAAAAGGTGATTTTGGTGGTGGCAGAGCAGGTCGTGGCGGTGGCCTCGGAAGTAGGGGTAGCGGTGGTAATCTGAATTATACCGATGATAATTTAGACAGTTATCAGACAATATGGGATGGTCAGGTAAATGACAGTTCAAAAGCAGACCATAAACGGGTTGTTGAAGCTCTTAAAAATGTTCACGGAAAAACCGATATTGAAAAATATATTGATGTTGAGCAGGTGCTGAAATATATGGCAGTTCATAATTTTTCTGTGAATGACGACAGCTTAAGTGGTGCTATGGCTCATAACTACTATCTGTATGAAGCAAACGGACAAATCAGCATAATTCCTTGGGATTATAATCTTGCATTTGGAGGTATGCATGGTGGAGACGGAACAAGCGTTGTAAATGAGCCGATTGATGCAGCTTGGCAATCAACCCAGCTTTTTGATTTTGTATTAGAGAATGAAGAATACAAAGCTCGTTATCACGAATATTACAACAAGCTTGTAAATGAATATCTGTTTGGTGGTAAATTTGAGGAAACCTACAACAGAATACGCACACAGATTGACAGTCTTGTTGAAAGTGATCCTAATTCAATGTATACTTATGAGGAATATATAAAAGGTTCAGAAACTTTATATAATTTGGTTATGCTCCGTGCAGAGAGCCTGAGAAGTCAGCTTGACGGAGCAATTCCATCAACGAGCGAAGGTCAGAAAACAGATTTATCGACACTCGTTGATGCATCTTCAATAAACATTTCCGATTTAGGCACATTTATGGGTGGCAGAGGTCCCGGTGGGAACAGAAATAGCGGCGAATGGAAAATGCCGGGGCAAGATAAAACAACTGTTTCAGATGAATGATATTAAGGTGTGGCGGTGTTCGTCACACCTTGACCATTATGTAGAAAATGCTCACTTTTCTTGTAATTTGAACAATAATATGATATAATTAGTTGTGCAAAAGAGGTGATTTTATGCGGCTATTGGTTGTTGAAGATGAAAAGCATCTTAATAAAACATTAACGGAAAGACTGACAAAAATCGGCTATACTGTTGATAGTTGTTTTGATGGTGAAGATGCTTTATACTATATAGAAAACACGCAGTATGACGGAGTTATCCTTGATGTAATGATGCCGAAAATTAACGGCTTTGAAGTTCTACGCACAATGCGTAACAATAAAATCCTTACCCCTGTTTTAATGCTTACGGCAAAGGATTCAGACGAAGATATTATAACCGGACTTGATACCGGAGCAAACGACTATCTTACAAAACCTTTCTCCTTTGATGTCCTTTGTGCAAGGATACGGGCAATGCTCCGTGTGAAAGAAAATATAACAGGCAGTGTGCTTGAAATTGCTGATTTAACTGTTGATACAACCACAAGAGTTGTAAAGCGAGGGGAAACTGTGATAGAGCTTTCTTCAAAAGAATATTCCATTTTGGAATATCTTATGCGGAATAAAGGCATTGTGGTTTCAAAGGAAAAGATTGAGAAAAATATCTGGAACTATGAATACGAAGGCTCAAGTGATGTTATAAAGGTGTATATCCACCACCTACGTAAAAAGATTGATGATAACTATGAGAAAAAACTCCTTCATACTATAAAGAATGTTGGATATGTCATAAAGGAAGATTGAAATGAGAAAAATCACATCAATTAAAGCAAGAATTACAATTTGGTACACAGCACTTATGCTTATTATGATTTCTATTGTGTTAACATTAGTCGGCACTATTTCCTACAGTCTATCAACCGATAATATGGAAAACGAATTAAAACTGCGTGTTACCCAAATTTCGGAAAAGGTCAAAATGCGTATCACAGATGATGCTTATTTTTCTGTAGAAAATAACGAGGAATTCAGGAATGTTTCTATATACCACGGAAATGGTCACTATGTTGCAGGGCAATACAACTATGATTTAGACAATGTTGATTTTGAAGATGGAGTACTTCGCAAGGAAACGGCTAATGGTGAAACATATTTGGTATATGATGTTTTCAAAAGTGCTATGCCCGGAAATAGAGGACTTGGCTATTGGATTAGAGGTGCGGAATCAGTTGCTTATACCAAAATACTGGGACGCTCTATATTTGCAACCCTGCTTATAATTATACCTTTTATTCTACTGCTCACGGCATTAGGTGGATATTATATTACTAAAAAAGCCTTTCTGCCTGTCAATAACATAGTTCGTACTGCTGATGAAATATACTTAAAAAATGATATAAAGGCAAGGGTTTCTATTGAACCTGATGCTCGCGAGGATGAGCTTTATAATATGTCGGTTACCATTAATCGTATGCTTGACCGCATAGAGAGCCTTATTGTGCAGGAAAAACAATTTACATCTGATGCTTCTCACGAACTCAGGACACCTATCAGTGTTATACTTGCACAAGGCGAATATCTCTTGGAAGTTGCAGAAACAGAAAAGCAGAAAGAACTTGCACAGGATATTGTGACAAAGGCAAATCAGGCATCAAAGCTCATATCAAGACTACTTATACTTGCGAGGATAGACCAAAACAGGCAAAAGATTAACAAGGAAAAAATTAACTTTAATGCTGTTGCAGACATAGTTGTTCAAAATATGGAGAATTTGGCATCGCAAAAAAATATAAATCTATTAACATCCATTCAAGGTGATGTAATGATTTGTGCAGATGAAACTCTAATTACAAGTGCCGTTTCAAACCTTGTTAGCAATGCAATAAAGTATGGCAAAGAATCAGGATATGTGATGATTTCTGCTTCACAGTTTAATGGAAATGTTGAAATTACCGTCAAGGACAATGGTATTGGCATTTCAAAAGAACATCTTGAAAAAATATGGACACGCTTTTACAGAGTTGATGAAGTGCGAAATGACGAATACGGAAGCTGTGGTTTGGGGCTTTCTATGGTAAAAAGTATAGTGGAACTTCACGGCGGAGATATAACAGTTCAAAGCGTGTTAGGTGAAGGCACAGAGTTTAGAATTATACTGAAAAACTAATGTAAATTATAAGGCTTTATCATTACTTTAATGTTTTGATATAGCCTTATAATTTTTTTGGAAAATTAACCTATAATTAACCCTGTTGATTTATTATTGTATTGTAAGCTTACAAAATATTTCTATTAAGGAGGTAATTCCATGAAAAATTTAACAAAGGTACTTGCAGTAGCAGTAGTTGCTACAATGGCTCTTAGCAGTATTTCTGTTTTTGCGACTGAAACCGAAACGACAACCGATTTTGAACGCCCGGCTTTTGCAATGAATATGAAAGCTAAAGATGGCAATTTCAAATTTGGTAAGAGACTTGAGTTAACCGAAGAACAAAAGACTGCAATGGCTGAAAAGATTGCTTCTGGAGAATTTAAGCCTATGGCTAAAAATAGTAAAGGAATGAGAGCCTTTGCTAAAAAAGCTCCAAAGTTAAATGCTGAAACAACAGAAGTAGCTGAATAAGGTCGCAAGGGTATGTTGCTGTTTTATGCAACTGCCCTTGTTTTTTGTAGAACGATAGAAGACTATTTTTTTGGGGTAAAACCCTTACTTTTGTTGTTTTTGTGCTAAATTTACACCGTAAAATACAAAATTTAAACCTTTAACCAAGTTTAAACATAGGATCATATCTTTATTCCATAAACAACAAAACACTTATAGGGAAATCCTATAAGTGTTTTTTGTAGTGGTGCGGATGAAGGGACTTGAACCCCCACGTCGTAGACACCAGAACCTAAATCTGGCGCGTCTGCCAATTCCGCCACATCCGCGTATTTTGGCGTCTATGTCATTTTATCATAATAAAAAAGAAATAGCAATAGATTTATTAAAAACCGAGAATATTAATTAAAAATGCGCACACTACCCCACCAGTTGCAACGGTGAGAAGCCCTTTTTCAAAATAAGCAAGCAAAACTGCGACCACGCATCCACCTACAGACGTAATAACCGATGCAGTGCTATGAAATACTGCAGGGAAAGTCATAGCGGCAAGAACTGTGTATGGTACATAGTACAAAAATGACTGTATGAATTTACTCTGTATTTTTTTGCGAAAAGCCACCATTGGGATAGCGCGTATTAAATATGTAACAAGTGCCATAACACCTATGTACAAAAGAATATGTGAAGTTCTCATTTTACATCCTCCGTTATCGGAAACCAAATTGCACAAAGTGCACTTACCAAAACGGCTATTATAATTATACTCCATCCGCTTGAAAGGTTTTTAAGTAGCGGAAGATATGTAAATGCTACGCTCATAAATATTGCCATCAAAACTGATATCAGAACATTTTTATTTTTCTTCGCAGGTGGAACAGTTATGGCGATGAACATACCATAAAGAGCTATTCCCATAGCGAGTGAAAGAGATTCTGGAAGCACTGATGTAGCAAGAGTTCCTGTAGCTGTACCTGCTGTCCATCCGAAAAGCGGAGTCAGTATAAGCCCTGCCATATAGGTTGCGGTGAGAGGTCTCGTATGGCGCATTGATACTGCAAAGATTTCATCCGTGATACCAAATGACACAAAAAATCTCTGAAACAAAGTCATTTCGGATGAAGTCTTTTGCGAAACGGAAAGTGACATCAAAAAGTAGCGAGCGTTTATTATAAGCGTTGTTATTATAAGCTCGGCAAGTCTTCCGCCTGCAAGCAATATATTTATCCCTGCAAACTGCCCTGCACTTGTGAGGTTGGTAAGCGAGGTCAAAACTGCCGCCCAGGAAGGAAGCCCTGAAAGGACTGCCGTCATACCAAAGGCCATTGAAACTGAAAAATACCCCAGGCAAATCGGCACACCATCTTTTATTCCATTAAAAAATTCATTCTTTTTCATAAAAACACCTTTTATACTTTATCACATTCATATGAAAAAATCAACTTTTTTAGGCTATTTATTGATTATAGGAGTTCTTTGTGATAGAATAAAAATATATTTCACAAAGGAATGATTTATATGAAGCTTTCAAGCTTGTTTTCAGACAGACTTTCACTTTCATTTGAGGTTTTTCCGCCAAAGACGGATTCATCTTTTGAAAGCGTGAAATTTGCTACAGAGGAAATCGCAAAACTGCGCCCGTCTTTCATGAGTGTTACCTATGGTGCAGGCGGTGGTACGAGCGAATATACTCTTGAGATTGCAAAAAATATCAAAAATACATATTCTGTGCCTACTCTCGCCCACCTTACCTGCGTATCTTCCACGCGTGAAACTGTCCGCGACAGGCTTTCCAAGATGAAAGAAGCAGGTATCGAAAATGTAATGGCTCTTCGCGGAGACCTTACACCTGAACTTATGGAGTCTGACCGCAGCAGTTGGGAATATAGATATGCAGTTGACCTTATTCGCGACATAAAAGAAAGCGACTATGATTTTTGTATCGGCGGTGCTTGTTACCCCGAAATTCATCCTGAAAGCACAAACCAAAATGAGGATATAAAATATCTCAAGGAAAAGGTTGACGCAGGATGCTCATTTCTTACCACACAGATGTTTTTTGACAATAATCTTCTTTACAATTTCCTTTATAAAATCCGTGAGGCAGGTATTACCGTTCCCGTTATCCCAGGCATTATGCCCATTACTAATGCCAACCAGATAGAGAGAGCTATCCGCCTTTCAGGCTCTTTTATTCCGCAGAGATTCAAGAGCCTTGTAGATAAATTCGGTTCATCCCCCGATGCTATGAGGCAGGCTGGTATTGCCTACGCTACTGACCAGATAATAGACCTTTTTGCAAACGGGATAAAAAATGTCCATGTTTATTCTATGAATAAGCCCGATGTTGCACAGAAGATACAGAGTAATCTGTCGGATATTATAAGCTGATATGAAAAACAGTGTACTTATAAAAACATTCTCTCCTCCCCCTTTTAACGAAAAGGAAATACTTCGTTATTCGGGGACAAGGGAAGAAACTCCAGAGATATCTGCTCTGCTTAAGGAATGTCTTGAAGAAGTAAAAGGTTCTCTTTCATATAAGGTATGCTATGCCCATTTTCCACTCCTGTTAAGCGGAGAGGAAATAGATTTATCGTTTGCAAAGACAAGTTCAAAATCTTTGAAAAAGAATCTTGAAAATTGCCATAGCTTCGTCCTTTTTGCCGCAACAGTTGGTACTCAGCTTGACCGACTTATAACGAAATACACAAGGATTTCTCCATCAAAAGCGCTTATGTTTCAGGCAATAGGTACAGAGAGGATTGAGAGCCTTTGTGATGAATTCTGCAAATATATAGAAAAAGAGTATGGCTATACTGCATCCCGTTTCAGTGCAGGCTACGGAGATTTGCCTCTTGATATTCAAAAGGAAATCTTTAATGTGCTCGACCCGGGAAGAAAAATAGGAGTTACCTTAAATCAGAGTATGCTTATGTCCCCTTCAAAGTCTGTTACCGCGATTGTGGGAATAGCAGACTGCGAAAGCAAATCTATAGAGCACGACTGTAAAACTTGCAGTAAAACAAATTGCCCTTTCAGGAGATAATTATGAATATAAAGGATTACTTAAGAGACAATTTAATATTCCTTGACGGCGGTATGGGAACACTTCTTCAGAGCGAGGGACTTACCCCCGGTGAAATGCCTGAACGCTGGAACATTTCCCATAGTGACGTCATCACTAAAATACATCGCGACTATTTTAACGCAGGATGTAATGTTGTTAATGCAAATACTTTTGGTGCAAATTCACTTAAGTTTTCACCTGATGAGCTTGAAGAAATCATAAGTGCCGCACTTTCCAATGCAAGGCGTGCACGTGAGGAGTCCTCATCAAAAGGCGAAAAATGGATTGCGCTTGATATTGGTCCAAGCGGACGTATGCTTGCTCCCTACGGAGATTTGGATTTTGAGGATGCAGTAGATGTTTTTGCGCAGACCGTGAAACTCGGCGTAAAGTACGGTGCTGACCTCATTTTTATTGAAACTATGAATGACAGCTACGAAACCAAGGCGGCTCTTCTTGCGGCAAAGGAGAATTCCTCTCTCCCCGTTTTTGTTTCCAACGCATACGGTGAGGACGGGAAACTGATGACGGGCGCCTCTCCTTCAGCTATGGTTTCCATGCTTGAGGGTATGAGAGCAGATGCTATCGGTATAAACTGTTCACTCGGACCGAAGGCACTTATGGGAGTGGCAGAAGAATATCTCAAAAAAGCTTCTGTACCCGTAATATTAAAGCCAAATGCGGGTCTTCCGAGAGTGGAAGACGGCAAGACAGTATATGATGTTTTGCCTGATGAGTTTGGCGATGATGTAGCTCTTCTTATTAAAAAGGGTGTGAGAATTGCAGGCGGTTGTTGCGGTACAACACCC
>JAZNTQ010000068.1:0-13602 GCA_045591865.1 Clostridia bacterium | reverse complement strand
CTTGTTCATATCTCGCAGATTTCAAACAAATTCATAAAGCATCCGACAGATGTTTTAAGCGTGGGAGATATTGTAAAGGTGAAAATTCTCGACGTGGATAAGGAAAAGAAAAGAATTTCCCTTACTATGAAAATATGAGGTGACTATATGAAATATGTATGGCAGCTTACAATCATATTAGGGGTGTCTTTTGCGGGCGAAGCACTTAATGCTTTTTTGCCCTTTCCCGTGCCTTCAAGCATCTACGGACTTCTTATTATGTTTATTCTTCTGTGCACAAAAGTAATCAAGGTTGAAAGCATTAAGGAGACAAGCGATTTCTTCCTTGTGACGATGCCCATTCTTTTTATAGTTGCGGGCGTGGGCGTAATTGACTACTGGGATGTTATAAAGCCCATTCTTCTCCCCTCAATTATAATAATGCTTGTAGCAACAATCATTATTATGGTAGCTACGGGGCGTATTACACAGTGGGTAATAGGGATTTCTGAAAAGAGGAGGGATAAGGATGCTTGATAATTCAATGTTTTTTTACACCTTCCTGACTCTTCTTTTCTATATGTTTGGTGTATTTCTTCAAAAGAGGTTCAAAAAAGGGTGGCTTAATCCGCTTTTAATCTCGATCGTTTTTATGATTATAGTGGTGCTAGCGTTTAAGATTGATTACAAGCATTACAAGAAATCAACATCTCTTTTATCCTTCTTTTTAACACCTGCAACGGTATGCCTTGCAATTCCCCTCTATGAAAAGCTCGAGGAACTTAAGAAAAATGCGGTAGCAATACTGGTGGGTATTTTCTCGGGGGTAATTACCTCGGGCGCCTGCATACTTCTGGTAGCACTTATATTCGGATTTGACGGCGAGCTTGTGGCATCATTTCTGCCCAAATCCGTTACAACAGCCATCGGCGTTGGAATGGCAGAAGAACTTGGCGGTATATCTGCGCTGACTGCAATTTCCATTGTGGTAACAGGCGTATTTGGAAATATCATTGCAGAGGCAGTCTGCAGAATTTTCAAAATCACCCATCCCGTTGCAATAGGCACTGCAATTGGAACATCTGCCCATGCAGGGGGTACTGCAAAGGCTCTTGAGATGGGAAGAACCGAGGGAGCTATAAGCGGACTTTCAATCGCAGTAGCAGGGCTGATGACAGTAGTTGCCACTCCGCTATTTATGAAACTCTTCACAATTTTATAACAAAAAAACGTCATACAAAATGAATTGTATGACGTTTTTTGTATCAGTATTTGTTTTTATTGTGCTTGTTTTGAATCCATACGTAAGAATAGCGTATTGCATATTCAAGCGCAATCAATCCAACAAGTATTATTGGAATCATATAGGTTGCCACGCTTGCGCTTGAAACCACCTTATAAAAAGCATATAGCTCTGCTATTGCCAGGACGGCTTCTATCGCCCTGAACCTTTCAAAAACGAGCGAATGACATTTCGGGCATTTAAGTTTCATTGCCCCTACTCTCCAAAAAGAGAATTTCATTCTTTTTCTGCAATTAGGACAAATTGCTTTCAATTCAAATACATCTCCCAAAGATTTATTCTACGGAGTCAACCGGCTCTGTCTCGGATTCTACATATTCGCTCTGTCCGTCATAGATATCTGCCTCTACTGCCTCACTGTCTACAGAAGGAGTATCTTCAACGCCCACTTCTTCAGTGCTCTTGACATCATCAATGGTCTTGCGGAGAACTGCAATTCTCTCTTCAATAGAATCTATTTTCTCGAGAAGGGGAAGGATTGCATCTCTCATATTACTATTCTCTTTATATGCCTTATAAACCTCGAAACCAACCTCTTTATAAAGGTTCTTTACGCTATTCTGCTTTTCTACAACTTCGAGATTAAGCTTTGCAATTGAATAAAACTTTTTACTCTGCTTGCTAGAAACAGCGGCAACATCACTTGCTACCTTTTTTACTTTATCTAAAAATTCCACGTTACTATCTCTCCTTATCAATCGAAGTTAGGCTTCTGAAGGAAATTGGGGATTTCAAGCTCTCCGTCATCACCGATTGCACCGAAGAAGCCTTCCTTTTCTTTTTTCTTACCCTCAAGACCTGTTGCGATAACAGTGATAATGATATCGTCTTCAAGGCTTTCATCTATTGCTGCACCGAAGATAACTGTTGCATCCTCGTCAACACAATCGCCAATAAGGTTAGCTGCTGCATTGGTTTCGTGAAGGTTAAGGCTTGCGCCACCGATGATGTTGATAAGAACGCCTGTTGCTCCGTCGATTGTTGTTTCCAGAAGTGCGCTTTCGATAGCCATCTTTGCAGCTTCTTCAGCACGGTTTTCACCGCTTGCACGACCGATACCCATATGAGCAAGACCTGCATCCTTCATTACTGTTGTAACGTCGGCAAAGTCAACATTGATAATACCTGCACCTACGATGAGGTCTGAAATACCCTGTACGCCCTGACGGAGAATTTCGTCAGCATCCTTGAACGCGTCGAGAAGACTTGTCTTACTATTGCTGATATCGAGAAGTCTGTCGTTGGGAATTACTACGAGAGTATCAACATTACCACGGAGTTGTTCAATACCTTCTTCAGCCTGAATCATACGTCTTCTGCCTTCAAAACCGAAAGGCTTTGTAACGATTGCAACTGTAAGAACGCCAAGTTCCTTTGCGATACCTGCAACAACGGGAGCTGCACCTGTACCTGTGCCGCCGCCCATACCTGCGGTTACAAATACCATATCTGCATCTTTAAGAATCTGTTCAATTTCACTGCGGCTTTCTTCAGCAGCCTTTCTGCCGATTTCAGCCTTACCGCCTGCACCCTGACCTTTTGTAAGCTTGTCTCCAATCTGGATTTTCTGGCTTGCATGGCTCTTTGTGAGTGCCTGCTTATCTGTATTTACTGCGATGAATTCAACGCCCTTAATACCTGCTTCTACCATTCGATTAACAGCGTTATTTCCGCCGCCGCCTACACCTACAACTTTAATTTTCTGAGCTAAACCCAGCTCTGCTGCATATTCCATTCTCATTGGAACTCCTCCTCTATATGTAATCTGGATATACTGTATACGATTATATAATATATAATACACCTAAACGGCGCTGTTTTCAAGATAATTTTTTTATTTGTCCGTAAATTATTCTTCTTTTTCCTCTTTTTCCTGCGCTTTTCTGTAGGTTAAGCGCTCAAGGTTTATATAGCCTTTAGGATTTTCACCGATTTCAGAAAGAATCGGTCCGAAGCATTCCATCTTGTAGCCTATCTTTTCAGGCGAACCCACAGTGACACAGAGGTCTTTTGTTCTATAATAAAACTTGATATCAGTAGTATCCGACATATCGATTTCCCTTATGTCAAAGATATATCCGTATTTTGAAAATTCATGCAGGCAGTTAAGAAGAGCCTCAAGCTGAATTTCGTTTTCCGAGGTGATTACGTTTCCCTCTTTGTACTTAACATTTTTCATACCCTTTATAAGCGGGAAATCGGGAGTCTTTACATTGTTTTTTCCGTCGGTGCCGTCGGTTATGTCGATACAGCGTCCGTCGGCAGTAATTATAACAAAACCTTCCTTTGCCTTGAGATAAGCAACGCCTACCTCCTCAACCACATTTATACGGATTGTGGAGGGAAGCGAGCGCTTTATCTTTGCGCTTTCAATATAGCCCATAGATTTAAGATTATCTTTCGCTTCTCTTAAAGATACCCCGAAAATGCTTACGCCCTTTGTTATGCCGCTTGAGCGGATAATCTGTTCGTCTTTGAGCACGGAATTTCCGTGAACTTCAATTTTCTTTATATTAAAGGCAGGGGTGAGAAGAACAATTGCAATAACCGATGCCAAAAGCACAATCACAGTTAAAAAAGCAAGCTGCTTTCTCTGGCGTCTTTTCATTTTTCTCATTGTCTCCTGCCTCCTTTTTATCGTGTGTTTTATTACTCTTTATTGATATCGGCACCCAGTTCGCGCAGCATTCCCGCAAGGTTTACATAACCGCGCTCTATATAGTGAACTCCCGAAATTTCGCTCTGCCCATCTGCACCTAATGCCGCAATTGTAAGTGCCGCACCGCCGCGAAGGTCCATAGCCCTAACGTGTGCTCCGCATAGCATTTGCCCCTTAATTACTGCAACTCTTCCATCCTGAAGAATATCGGCGCCCATTTTAGAAAGCTCGGGAATTATTTTATATCTGCTGTCGAAAATATTTTCCACAATTACACTCGTTCCCTGGCCGAAGCACAGCATCGCCATAACGGGCGACTGCGCATCTGTCGGAAATCCAGGGTAAACCTGTGTTTTTATCATATCAACGCTCTTAATTTTTTCAGGAGCGCGTATATACATTTTATCCTTGAAAAATTCTATTTTTGCGCCGCTGTCACGAAGCACTGATACCACTGCGCCCAGATGAGCACTACGAACATTAAGCAGTTCAATCTCGCTTTTAGAAGTCATTGCACTGCACATCAAAGTAGACGCAACTATTCTGTCGGGGATAACCTTGTGCTCTGCCCCGTGAAGATGCGCCACGCCTTCTATGCGGATAAATTCCGTTCCTGCCCCCTCAATACGTGCTCCCATTTTGCACAAAAATTCGCACATATCAACGATTTCAGGTTCTTTTGCGGCATTGGAAATGGTCGTCTCACCGCGAAGAGTCACAGATGCCAGAATGATATTCTCCGTCGCACCTACACTTGGGAAGCTTAAATGAATATCCGCCGGGTGCATATGGTCAGCGATTGCTTCTATAAAACCATTTTCCTCTCGGATTTCAAGGCCAAGCTGTTTAAGAGCCTTAAGGTGCAAATCTATCGGTCTGTTTCCAAGCTCGCAACCACCGGGAGCACACATTCTTGCTCTTCCCATTTTGCCTGAAAGCGCTCCAAGGAAGATTATGGAGCTACGCATCTCACGCATTAAATCCTCTGATATTTCCCAAGAGGAAATTCCCGAGGAATCTATTTCAAGAACATCTCCCAAAAGAGATGCACTGCATCCTAATCTTTCAAGAATGCTCATTGTGTGCCTCACATCGCTCAAATCCGGGCAATCAAATATCCTGCATTTATCCTCTGCAAGAATAGATGCCGCCATTATGGGCAAAACTGCATTTTTTGCTCCGTGCACACGTACTCTTCCTGAGAGCTTTTTCTTGCCGCTTACTATGTATTTATCCAACCCTACACCCCCTACAACTACATAGTATGCCCCAGGGGGTGTATTTGTTATAAAAGCTCTTTAATACAATTATATATTTTTTCGCAAGCGTCCGCAATACCGATATTTTTGGAAGATAGCTTCATTTTTTCCAATTCTGATTTATCTTTCAGAATCAAGTTTATTTCTTCTGCCAGTCTTTCTCCGCTTACCTCTTTTTCAAGCACGACTTTTGCCGCGCCATTTTTTTCAAGGTAGCGCGCATTATATTCCTGATGGTTATGCGCCACATAAGGACTGGGGATAAGAACAGCCGCTTTCCCAAGCGCTGTGATTTCGCTTACCGTGATAGCTCCTGCTCTCCCTACAACCACATCTGCTGCAAAAAAGATTTCCTCCATATTATAGATATAGGGCAGAACCTTTATGCCACGTGTTTTTTCAAGATTTACGCCTTTTTCAAGAAGACTCTTTTTCACTTCATCAAAGTGTCTTTCTCCTGTTGAAGCAATAAGATTAAACTTTTCAGTAAGCTTCTTTTCAATCATCTGCACGAGTGCCTCGTTCATTTTCTCGGCGCCTAAGGACCCGCCAAACATCAAAACAATAGGCTTTTCATCAAATCCATACTGTGCACGCAGAAGGTCGATATCGTGCGGTACAAAAAGATTTGGCCTTAAGGGGTTTCCAGTAAGTTCCATACGCTTTGCGCTCATCATATCGCGCGTTTCGGGGAAGCTTATTGCAGTAATATCTGCTTTTTGGGAAAGCATCTTTATTGCAAGTCCCGGAAAAACATTTTGCTCGTGTATAAGCGTAGGTATTTTAAGTGATGCCGCCATCTTTACAACGGGCGCGCATACATATCCGCCTGTACCTATGACAACGTCGGGCTTAAATTCCTTTATGATACACTTTGCATCTCTGATGCTCTTTATATATCTTATAAAAACCTTGATATTTTCTGCGCTGAGGCTTCTTTTAAGTCCCATAACATCAATGAATTTAATATCATATCCGCATTTTGGAACAAGCGTTTTTTCAAGGCCCCTCTGTGTTCCCACAAAGAGAAATTCGCTGTTTTTATCTTTTTCTTTTATATAATTTGCGATAGCTATTGCCGGATTGATGTGTCCTGCAGTTCCGCCGCCCGTAAGTAGTACACGCATAGAGCATATCACCCTTCATTATATTTTTTTGACTCTGCTTGTTTTTGATATATTAAGGAGAATACCCATTCCCCACATAGTCGCAATCATAGATGAGCCACCAGAGCTGAAGAGGGGGAGCTGCATTCCCGTTGAGGGAAGTACTGAAAGAACAACGCCGATATTTATAAGCATCTGAAGTCCTATTATGCTTGTAATTCCAAATGCCATATACATACCGAATTTATCCTTTGCTTTAAGTGCAATACTCATTCCGCGCCATACAAAAAGGACGAAAAGTCCAATTACTGCGATTCCGCCAATGAATCCGAGTTCTTCGCAGATTACCGCGTAGATATAATCGTTCTGTGCTTCGGGAAGATAGCGGTATTTCTGTCTTGACTGACCAAGGCCAAGCCCGAAGAGTCCACCGCTGCCAACGGCAAAAAGTGACTGAACAATCTGCCAGCCGATGCCCTGCTTGTGTTCAAAAGGCTTAAAGAGAGCTATTATTCTATTTGCTCTGTACTCTTCCGTAAAAATAAAAAGTGATGCCGCTGCTGCAAGTATAGTGCCTCCGATTGCCGTAAGCTTAAGCGAAAAGCCTGCTACTAGCATCATCATTATACTGATGAGTGCAAGTACAATTGCCGCAGACATATGCTTCTGCAAAATACACGTTGCACAAAATCCAATCATCACGCCAAACGACCTTATGATATTTTCCTTATCTGTAGTAAGGTTTTGAGTATTCTTATTTGAAAAGCGCGACGCATAGTAAATAACGAGCACTATTTTTGCAAATTCCGATGGCTGAAAGCTTATAAACCCGAGTGAAATCTGTCTTGTAGCACCGTGAGATGCAAAGCCTATAAGCGGAACGAGTACCATTACTACTGCAGTACCTAAAACGAGGGGTCTTTTATATTTTTTATATATGTGATAATCCTGTGTTACTGAAAATGCGAGCGTCGCAATTCCCAGAACAAGGATTGCGCCCTGCCTTATGAGGGTATTATATATTCCTCCGTTTGCCGCTTTGGGAGCGCTTGCTGAAAAGAGCATAACAAAGCCGAAGAGCATAAGGCTCATTATTATAATAAGAAGCACGAAGTCCACTTGTCCGATTTTCTCTTTTGAAGGGATTTTGCTCTTCATTTTTGTTCCTCCTTAAAGTCCTATATAACAAAGAATGCAAAGAACGAGAGTTATAACGCTGAAAACTGCCACAACCTTTGTTTCCTTCCATCCGCACATTTCAAAATGATGGTGTACGGGAGCCATCTTAAACACACGCTTTTTTGTTTTCTTATATACTCCTACCTGAATAATTACGCTGAGTGCTTCAAAAAGAAATACGAATGCACTTATTATAATAAAAAGTTCCATTCCTGCGCTTATAGCGACTGCGGAAATTATACCTCCTATAAAAAGGCTGCCCGTGTCGCCCATAAATACCTTTGCAGGATATGCGTTATAGATTAAAAAGCCTAAAAGTCCGCCTGCAAGTGCACCGGAAGCAACGCTTGCTTCAGAGCATATTATGGCAGTTGCCAATGCAAAGAAAAGCGATATTATACTTCCCACACTTGCGGCAAGGCCGTCAAGACCGTCGGTAAGATTTGCACTGTTCGTTGTAGCGAGAAGCACAAGCATTACGAAAGGAATATAGAAAATTCCAAGGTCAAGACTTATATCGGTAAAGGGGATTTTTGTTGCGGTCTGCCCGAATGCAAAATACAAAAATGCCGCATATGCAAGACTCACCACTATCTGCGCTGAAAATTTCTGCGAAGCGGAAAAGCCCTTGTTACGCTTTTTGACAACTTTTATGTAATCATCCACAAAGCCAATAACACCAAAAAGCACGCCACACAGAAGAATTGCACTGCCTCTTAAATCTCTCACGAAAAAGAGGGAGGCAATAACTGTGGATACGATAAATGCAATTCCGCCCATGGTGGGAGTGCCCTGCTTTTTACCGTGCCAAGTGGGGCCGTCTTCGAGAATTGTCTGCCCGAATTTAAGCTTCCTTAAAAAAGGAATTAAGAAGGGCTGTGCTATCGCTGATATTATAAAGCTTATTATACATGCCTTTATCCACATAGTTTACATCTCCGCTAGAATTTCTTTAACCACAACACGCTCATCAAAGTCGTGCTTTACGTGCTCTATTTCCTGATATGTTTCGTGTCCTTTTCCCGCAAGGATAATGATATCTCCCTGCCGGGCAATTTCCATTGCGTGCTTTATTGCATCGCGTCTTGACGGAATTACCGCGTGATTATCCTTTTTCATTCCTCCGAGGATATCTTTAATAATATCATCGGGATTTTCACATCTTGGGTTATCACTTGTAACTACAGCGATATCGGAAAGCTCTTCTGCAACACTGCCCATCTTCGGGCGCTTTCCTGCATCTCTGTTTCCGCCGCACCCAAACACAGTTATAATTCTTCCCTTTGCGAACACTCTCACTGCCGAGATGATGTTCTGGAGACCGTCGGGAGTGTGTGCATAATCAATTATTATTGTGTAGGGAGTTTTTGTATGCACAACCTCAATTCTCCCCTTAACGCTTTTCGCAAGGACAAGGCCCTTCTGGATATCCTCAATATCCATCCCTATATTGATGCAGACACAAATAGCTGAAAGCGCATTATATACAGAGAATTCCCCCGGGATGCCAAGGCGCATCTGTGATTTTTCTCCGTTTCTTACAATATCGAAAATAACACCGCGCTCGCTCATTACTATATTTTCCGCACGAACTGCGGCGTCTTTTTTAATTGAGTATGTTATCGCATTTGCCTTTGCGTTTTTTATGCAAAGGTCGGCATAATCTGAATCAAGATTGATTGCACAGGATTTGCTGACGGAAAAAAGCTTTGCCTTGGCTTTTGCATAGTTATCCATCGTTTTATGGAAATCAAGGTGGTCCTGCGTGATATTCGTGAGAACTGATGTTTCAAATTCTACGCCATACACGCGGTCAAGCTCAAGCGAATGGCTCGAAACCTCCATCACGACATATTCTCCGCCGCAATCCGCCATTTTGGAAAAAAGTTCAAAAAGCTCAAGCGACTCGGGGGTTGTACGACTGCTTTCTATAACTTCATCGCCTATTATAGTCTGATTTGTTCCGATGAGATCGCATCTTAACCCCTTAAGCATAAGTATCTGCCTTATAAGATAAGAGGTTGTGGTTTTGCCATTTGTTCCTGTAATTCCTATAATTTTAAGCTTTCTTTCGGGATGAGCGTAAAACTGCGCGGCGCATATCGCAATTGCGCGGCGAGCGTTTTCCACTCTCACATATGCAAAGTCTCCCTTTATGTCTTCTTCTCCAAGAACTGCTGCCGCCCCGTTTTTAAGGGCGCTCTCTATATATTTATGTCCGTCGGTTTCAAAACCCTTAATCGCTACAAAAAGATAGCCCTCTTTTACTTTTCTTGAATCGTAAGCTATTCCTTTTATCTCTGTGTCGGGGTTTTTTGAAATCGTACACTCTATGTCATTTACAAGTTCTTTTAATGTCATCATGCACCTCCGTCAGTCTGTTTCCCGTTTGACGAATTTTACATAAACGCTCGTGCCCTCTGCAACCTCTGATTTTGCCGCAGGGCTTTGCGTTACAGCTATATAATCTGCCGAGCTTGCTTCAGCTGTGTTGGATGCGTCAAGCTTCATAACAAGCTTCACGTTTTCAATCGCCGCTTTTGCGTTCTGATAGTTCATTCCCACAACTTCGGGAACTACCGCTGTCCCCTTCTTTTCCTCCGCCTGAGTATAAGCAATAACAACGCTTCCCTTATGAAGCTTTGTTCCTGCTTCTGGAACCTGACTGCCTATCTTTTCAGCATTTCCTTTGGGATTTATCTTAAGACCGATTGCGTCGAGCTTCTGAAGAGCCTCCTTGACTGTCATTCCTACAATATTGGGAACTGAAACAGATATCTTCTCTTTATTTTCTTCAGTGTACTGCGGTTCATAGCCAAGATAGGGAAGAACATCCTCAAAAATTCTTCCTACTGCAGGTGCCGCTATTGCGCCACCGCCCGTTGCTCCTGCATTGGGTTCATCAAGCAGAAGAAGACATATAAGCTGGGGATTGTCGGCAGGCGCTACACCCACAAAGGATGCTATGTACTTTCCACTTCCTCGCGGGAGCTTTTCGCTCGTACCTGTTTTTCCGCCTATGCGGAAGCCTTCTACATATCCGCCCTTACCTGTGCCCTCGGATACTACACGCTCCATCATTCCGCGCATAGCGGCACTTGTTTCAGCAGATATAACATTTCGCACAAGTTCAGGTTCAAAGGTCTGGGTTACTTTTCCGTTGGGGTCGGTATATGCCTTGATAATTCTGGGTTTCATAAGATTTCCGCCATTTACAACGGCTGAAACCGCGCTTATTATCTGAAGCGGTGTTACGGTGAAGGTCTGACCGAAGGACGATGTCGCAAGGTCGACTACTCCAAGCTTGTTGTGGAAAGTTCCTGATGATTCACCGGGGATTGTAAAGCCCGTCTTTTCAGCAAGGCCGAATGCTTTGAAATACTTTTCAAAGTTCGTCGCTCCAAGTCTTGCTCCAAGCTCCATAACAAAGGGATTGCATGAATTCATAAGGCCCTGCGCAAATGTCTGCTGACCGTGTCCTGCGTGCTGCCAACAATGGATATTTCGGTTTGCCACGTGACGGACACCATTGCAGGCAAAGATGTCACTGGTGTGGGCAACGCCCTCCTCGAGCGCTGCAGCAGCAACGATTGTTTTGAATGTGGAGCCAGGCTCGTATGAGTCGATAACCGCTTTGTTACGCCACATTTTTGTGACTGCGGCGGAATAAGCTTTGTCATACGCCTCGCCCTCAAGCTCGAGTGCGTCGAGTTGTTCCAATAAAAGCTGGTCTGTTATGACGCGAGGCTCGTTGAGGTCGTAGGTCGGGGCTACCGCCATTGCAAGAATTTCGCCCGTGTTGGGGTCCATTACTATTGCGGCACCGCCATTACCGAGGAGATTTTCCTCGTACGCCTGCTGAAGATGTTTTTCAGTATATCTCTGTATGGTTTCATCAATCGTCAGGACAACGCCTTTTCCGTCCTGCGCTTCGATATAATTTTCATATTTATAGGGCATCTCATTGTTTGCTACGTCCTTCGCTGCAACGATTCTGCCATCTACACCGCGAAGCTGGGAATCGAGTACGTTTTCAAGTCCTTCAAGGCCCTGATTGTCAGCGCCCGTAAATCCTATAACCTGCGCTGCGAGAGAGCCATAGGGGTAGTAACGCTTTGAGTCCTCTTCAAAATAAATGCCTATTATATTCTTACTGCGAAGAAGGTCGGCTGTGCTTTTTTCAACCTGCTTTGCAATAACAACAGACTGCATATTCGTGCGCTTTAACTGTTCTCTGACACGCTCTTCCTTTACACCAAGCACGCTGGTGAGTGCCTCTACAACCTTTTCACCTGTTTTGAATTTATCTATTTGATTGGGGTTGATTGTGACACGCTCTGCCGAAGCGCTCTGCGCAAGAACCTTCATGTTCCTGTCGTAGATGCTTCCTCTTTTTGCAGTAATAATACTGTCGCGGGTCTGCTGCTCTGCGGCAAGCTTGCTATACTTCTCGCCACGCACAAATTGTATCCACGCAAGTCTTACAACAAGAACGAGAACACCTACAAGGAAGAATGACATCATAAGCTTTATTCTTTTTTTAACCATTACTGTATTCATCCGTGTGCTCTCCTTTTTGTTATATTTTTCCTTTTTTTAAAAACGCAAAAAGGGATTTGGCAAAATTTATCATCGCCACTTCCCTTTATTATATTAGTATAAGTATTCCAGTATGACCGATACACGGTTTATAAACGCAGCAAAGGTGCTCGGCTCTTCTGTCTTAAGTACCTCTCCGTTGTCAGTATTGCCAAGCGAAATATACTTCACCTGATTTTTTGACGGAGGCTTAAGTCCGAGACGCTCTGCCTCTTTTTCAATTCTCTTGGGGTCCATATTGCCCTCTGCGTGAACTTTAGTCTCAACGACTTTTGCACTAATGAGGTCAAGCTCGCTTCTTGCAGTTGTGAGCTTATCATATTCCTCTGTGATTGCTGCATATCTGAAGAGCACTGTGAATGCCATCATAAACGCCAGAAGAATTGAAGCTACAACTCTCTTTTTAAGAAGAAGAACTTTTTTTGAAGAAGCCTTCTTGTCCATCTTCTTCTCCTGCACACGCTTTTTCGGTGCGTCAGCTACATAATATTCACTTTTTAACGCGTTTGAACCGTGTGTGTACATCAAGCTATACTCCTATTAAAGTATTTTTTCAATAGTCCTGAGTTTACTGCTTCTTGCTCTTGGGTTTTCCTCAAGCTCTTTCGGGGAAGGAACAAGAGGCTTTTTCATTACGCTTTTAACTGTCGGCTTTTGTCCGCATACGCATACAGGGAAATCTTTCGGGCATATGCAACCTTTCTGAAGCTCCATAAATGTCTGCTTTATAATTCTGTCTTCAAGGCTATGGAATGTTATGATGCTCATTCTTCCGCCTTTTTTAAGAAGCTCGACGCCGTCTTTTACCGCCTGCTCTAAAATTTTAAGTTCTCCGTTTACCTCTATCCTGATTGCCTGAAAGGTTCTCTTTGCAGGATGAGGCCCGTCCTTTCTTGCAGAAAGGGGGATTGCGGCTTTTATTATGTCGACAAGCTCGAATGTTGTTTCAATTGCTTTCTTCTCCCTTTGCTCTACAATGAAATTGACTATTCTGCTTGCCCAGCGCTCTTCTCCGTAAGTGGAGATGATTCTGAAAAGCTCTTCTGATGGATATGTATTTACGACTTCTTTTGCAGTGAGAGTGTCGCGGTTATCCATACGCATATCCAGTGGCGCGTCGTGCATATACGAGAATCCGCGGCTGGGTTCGTCAAGTTGCGGGGAAGATACTCCCAAATCTGCTATGATGCCGTCAAATTTATCTATACCAAGGTTTTTTGCGATTGTTTTAATGTTTGAAAAGTTATCGTGCACAGGAACGAAGTCTTGTCCGCTAAAACGGTTCTTTGCGTTTTCTATGGCGGTGATGTCTCGGTCAATACCTATCACTTTGCCGCCACGCTCGAGTATCAGCGATGTGTGTCCGCCGCCGCCCAAGGTAAAATCGGCATATACTCCGCCTTTTTTCACGTTGATGCTATCCACCGTTTCGTTAAGAAGAACCGTAACGTGGTTAAACTCCATCATTTCCTCCATTAATTATCAAAAGCTGATTTCTTCAAGGCTTTCTGCAGCTTC
>JAZNTQ010000067.1:0-5200 GCA_045591865.1 Clostridia bacterium | reverse complement strand
CTACTTTTCTGCGATTTCTTACAGTGGCATTTATAACCTGCTGCACACGGTCTACGTTAGAAGCAAAGGTAGCAACAAATATTCTCGAACGAGTCCCCTTGAAAAGAGATTCAAAGGTTTCGCCGACTTTTCTCTCGCTCATCGTATAACCGGGGCGCTCAACATTTGTAGAATCGCTCATAAGCGCGAGTACGCCCTGTTTTCCAAGCTCTCCAAAACGCGCAAGGTCAATCATACTGCCCTCAATGGGAGTAGTATCAATTTTGAAATCTCCTGTGTGAACTACTGTTCCGACAGGAGTCTTTATAGCCATACCAACTGCATCGCTGATGCTATGGTTCACGCGGATAAATTCCACGCTGATGTTTTTGCCGACCTTGACGGTTTCGCCTGCGGACACACGGTTAAGCTTGCTGACGCTTAAAATCCCGTGTTCCTTAAGCTTCTGTTCAACAAGACCGATTGCAAGACGCGTACCATAGACAGGCACATTTACACTGCGCAAAAGGTATGCGATACTGCCGATGTGATCCTCGTGTCCGTGCGTTATTACAACTGCCTTTACCTTTTCCTTGTTGTTCACAAGATAGGTCATATCGGGAATTACGCAGTCAACACCGAGCATACTGTCGTCGGGGAAAGCCATTCCGCAATCGACAACCAAAATTTCACCGCCGATTTCAAATGCAGTAATATTCTTGCCGATTTCATTCAATCCGCCTAGTGGTATCATCTTCAATTTTAATTTTTTCGCCATTATTTTCTCCTTTTCATATCTACGGTTTCAGGAAAATATGCCATGCACATCCCATTATGTACAATTATGCTTATATTCCACCGCTGTATTCAGTACTGCTGAGGTTTATGTATATTTATTATACGCCTCTCTGATTATTAATTATACCATTATTAAGCCAAAAAGTCAATAATTGAAATCCCTATGCTTTGTCAAAAGAGGGTAGACAACAGCCACAAAATGTGATAAAATTGCTTTTTCTGTCACAAACGGAGGGGGGTTTATGAAAAAAGCTATCACAATGCTGGCTATGTTTGGAATACTTTTTACTGTTTCAACAGCGGTAAATGCTATTAAGCCTATTGATATAAGAATAGGCGGAAAAGTGCTTGAAACTGATGTTAAACCTATCATTATTGAGGGAAGAACTATGCTTCCCGTGAGGGCAGTTTTCGAGGCGCTTGGTGCAGAGGTTGACTATATTGCAGAGGAACGAAAGGCCGTTGCAACAAAAAAGGATACTGTTGTCACCTTTGTTATCGACAGCAACGTTATGACAATTAACGGAGCTGAAAAAACCATTGATGTGCCTGCAATGATTAAGGACAGCAGCACACTGGTACCCGTACGAGCATGCGCAGAATCCTTTGACCTTAAGGTTGAATGGAATAACAACACCCGCACAGTAATTATCAAGGCACCTGTAAGTGTGATTGAGCAGAGGTATTCGGTTTCTGACAACACCTTGGTAAGCTATGAATACGATGCAAATGGAAACAAGCTCCTTGAGGACAAGCCCGGTATTTCGTGGAAGAAATATGCCTATGACGAAAACGACAATCTTATCCGTGCGGAATATTCCAACGGTTTTGCAGCAACTTTTACTTATGATTCTATGGGTAATCCGCTCACTTATGAGGATACCAGCGGTTCAAAAATGAAATATGTTCATGACGAAAATGGCAATCTCACGTATTTTGAAGGCAGTGACGGTTCCTGGCAGAAAGCTGCTTATGACGAGAATGGAAATATGACATATTATGAGGATTCAAAAGGCAATAAGGTGACTATGACCTACGACGCAAATGGTAATCTCATAACAAGATCTTTTGCCAATGGGACATGGGAAAGATATGGTTACGACGCAAACGGAAACCTTACATACAGCCAAAATTCCGATTTCAAGTGGAAGAAGGTCGACTACAGCGTCTTAAACAAGAAGGTCAGAAGCGAAGATTCTGACGGGAACTGGGAAAGATGCACATACGATAAAGACGGAAATCTCTTACGTCTTGAAAATTCCGCAGGGTTCTGGAAAGAGCAGACATTTGACAGCGAAGGAAGGCAGACCTCTTACAAGGATTCAGACGGAGTAACAAGAGATATCAGCTATAATGAGAACGGAAAAATTGTATATTATCAGGATGCTAGGGATGGTTCCTGGAAAAAACACTCCTACGATGGAGACAACCATCTTTTATATGCTGAATACTCCACAGGTTCTTGGGAGAAATATAAAGTCATTATTAAATAATTACAGCGAGCACGTTTTTTTAAGAAGCGTGCTCTTTTTATTGTTCATTTTGTTGATAATATCTATCACATTATTTGAAATTTTGTCAAAATTTCTCTTTACTATCTACTAATATATATGGTATAATATATTGAATTATGCTATAGACTGATATTCCTTATATTTATGCATGGTTTAGCTGTGGAAATTCGCGCTTTTTAAAAAATTTTGGAATTTTTATACAAAACTCTTGCATATTTATGCATTACGGAGTATAATATACAAAATATACTTCAGGTTTGGAGAGATAAATTCATGAAAAAGGTATTCATAGACGGAAGCGCCGGCACTACCGGACTTCGCATTCTGGAAAGGCTTTCTAAAAGAAGCGACATAGAACTTATAAAACTTCCCGAGGAGCTTCGCAAAGACAACAGCGCAAGAAAAAAAGCCCTCAACGAATGTGACATAGCTTTCCTTTGCCTTCCCGATGCTGCGGCAATTGAAGCTGTAAATATGATAGAAAATGAAAACGTGGTTGTGCTCGATACATCAACTGCACATAGAACAAATGATGCGTGGGCATACGGTTTTCCCGAGCTTTCAAAAGGGCATTTTGAAAAGGTTTCGTCTGCAAAGAGAATCGCAGTCCCCGGATGTCATGCAAGCGGATTTATCGCACTTGTGTACCCATTGATTGAAAAAGGTATATTAAGTAAAGACGCTCTTCTCACCTGCCACAGTATCACAGGCTATAGCGGCGGCGGAAAAAGTATGATTGCTCAATATGAGGATAGCGATAGAGAAAATCTTCTTGATGCTCCCCGTCAGTACGCCCTTCTTCAAAAGCACAAGCATCTTCCCGAAATGGCAAAAGTGACAGGACTTAATAATGCTCCCGTCTTCTGCCCTATCGTTTCTGATTTTTACAGCGGCATGGTAGTTACAATCCCCCTTTTCAGAAGTCAGCTTGAAGAAGGCTTTACTTCAGAGGATATAAAAAATGCTTATAAAGAAAAATATACAGGCGAGATTGTAACCTACAAGGAAGCTATCAGCGAGGAAGGACTTATAAGCGCAAACGCACTTTCGCTTAAAGACTCTATGCAGATAACTGTCGAGGGCAACGAGGACAGAATTCTTCTTATCGCCAGATATGACAATCTTGGAAAAGGCGCGTCGGGTGCAGCGCTTGAATGTATGAACATTGTAATGGGTGAAAAGCCCGAAGCCATGCTCGACATACTGTGAGAAAGGAATGAAACAAATGTTTAACATAATAGAAGGCGGAATATGCGCTCCGCAGGGCTTTAGTGCAAACGGTATTCATTGCGGAATCCGCAAAAATCGCACAAAGCGCGACATCTCTCTTATAGTAAGCGATGTTCCTGCAGCAGCCGCTGCTACATACACAACAAATCTCGTTAAGGGCGCTCCCCTTACGGTGACAAAGGCAAACATCGCTGACGGTTATGCAAAAGCAGTAATCTGCAACAGCGGTAACGCACACACCTGCAATGCCGACGGCATCGAGGTAGCAACCAAGATGTGCGAGCTTGTTGCGCAGGAAATCGGTATTGACAGTAAGGACGTTATCGTGGCATCAACGGGCGTTATCGGTCAGAGACTTGATATCGAGCCGATTAAGAATGGCATCGGTGCACTTGTAAAAGGACTCGGAAGCAGTGCCGAGCACAGTGACTATGCTTCAGCGGGTATTCTTACAACAGATACCGTGAAAAAGGAAATCGCGGTAAGCTTTGAAGTTGGCGGCAAGGAATGTAAAATTGCAGGCATTGCAAAGGGCAGCGGTATGATTCATCCCAATATGGCAACAATGCTTGTATTCATCACATCAGACGTTGCTATCTCCCCTGCTATGCTTCAGAAAGCGCTTTCTGCTGATATTAAAAAGACATTCAACATGGTTAGTGTTGACGGAGATACTTCTACAAATGACATGGTATCCGTTATGGCAAATGGCCTTGCAGGAAACAAGCTTATTGAAACAGAAGGCGAGGATTTTGAAATCTTCTCTAAAGCACTCAACACAGTTACAGTTCATCTTTGCAAAATGATTGCAGGCGACGGTGAAGGTGCAACAAAGATGCTTGAATGTACGGTCAGTGGTGCAAAAAACGAAAAGTGTGCAAAGACGGTTGCTAAATCTGTTATCTGTTCATCACTTCTCAAGGCGGCAATGTTTGGCGCTGACGCTAACTGGGGCAGAGTTCTCTGCGCAATCGGTTACAGCGGGGCAGATGTCGATGTTAATAAAATTGACGTTTCCTTTGCTTCAAAGGAAGGCAAAATTGCAGTTTGCAAAAACGGTGCAGGAATTGATTTTTCTGAAGAAGTTGCAAAGAAGATACTCCTTGAAAAAGACATAAATATTTTAATAAACCTTAACGACGGAAAGGAAACTGCTACCGCATGGGGTTGTGACCTTACATACGACTATGTCAAGATAAACGGTGACTATCGCACTTGATAATTCGGATTAGTTACTTATACAATTCTGCATTTTGCATTATGCATTGAAACTTTGGAGGAAATGACTATGACAAACGCACAGCGCGCAGAAGTGCTTACACAGGCACTTCCCTACATTCAGAAATACAATAATAAGATAATCGTTGTTAAATACGGTGGAAACGCTATGATTAACGATGAGCTTAAAGATGCCGTTATGGGTGATATAGTTCTTATGTCACTTATCGGTATTAAGGTTGTGCTCGTGCACGGCGGTGGACCTGAAATCACACAGATGCTTAATCAGGTTGGAAAAAAGTCGGAATTTGTTAATGGTCTTCGTGTTACCGACAAGGAAACTGTCGACATCGTGCAGATGGTACTTGCAGGAAAGGTTAACAAAAATCTCGTAAACCTTCTTCATCACAAGGGCGGAAATGCAATCGGTCTTTGCGGCATTGACGGTCATATGATTGAGG
>JAZNTQ010000066.1:0-8565 GCA_045591865.1 Clostridia bacterium | reverse complement strand
TCTTTCGCTACGATAAACTTGTCGTGGTTAAGAACGTCGTATACGTTGAGCATACCAACATATGAAGCCTTTACGCCTTCAATGTTTCTAGCTGAAAGGTAAACATTCTTTTCCATTTCGTTTGTAACGATAAGAGCCTTGCTCTCTACGCCCATAGCCTTAAGCATATCGGCGATTTTCTTTGTTTTGATTTCTTCCATCTTAAGGTCTTCGATTACGAGTACGCAATCTTCTGCTGCCTTAGCGCTGAGAGCACTTACCATAGCAAGCTTCTTAACCTTCTTATTAATTGTGTAGGAGTAATCTCTGGGCTTCGGACCAAGAGCTACGCCACCTTTAATCCACTGAGGAGCACGTGTGCTACCCTGTCTTGCGCGACCTGTACCCTTCTGTCTGAAAGGCTTTGCGCCGCCGCCCGCAACTTCTGTACGGGTTTTGGTACTCTGTGTACCCTGTCTCTGGTTAGCAAGGTAATTAACAACTGTTTCGTGAAGAACTGACTTGTTAACTTCTGCGCCGAAGAGAGCTGCATTAAGCTCGAACTCGCCAACCTTGCTGCCCTGCATGTTATATAATACTGCTGTAGGCATTTATAGCATCTCCTTTCCGTATGGCTTACGCCTTTACTGTATTCTTGATAGTTACTATGCCGCCCTTGGGTCCGGGAATTGCGCCCTTAACGAGAATAAGGTTTCTGTCCATATCAACCTTAACAACGTCAAGATTCTGAACTGTTACCTTTTCACAACCCAAATGTCCTGCAAGTCTCTTGCCCTTGAAAACACGTGACGGTGATGAACAAGCACCCATTGAGCCGGGTCCTCTGTGGTAGCCGCTACCGTGAGTCATAGGTCCACGATGTGTGCCCCATCTCTTAACTGTACCTGCAAAGCCTTTACCCTTGCTGATACCTGTTACGTCAACACATTCGCCTTCTGCGAAGATGTCAGCCTTTACTTCATCGCCAACATTAAGTGTGATTTCGTCAAGACGGAACTCCTTGAGAACCTTCTTAACTGATACACCGCTTTTTGCGAAGTGACCCTTGAGAGCCTTTGTTACGTGCTTCTCTTTTACTTCGCCAAAGCCGAGCTGAACAGCTTCATAACCGTCTGTTTCAGCTGTTTTCTTCTGAATTACGTTGCAGGGACCGGCTTCAATTACAGTAACCGGAACTACCTTGCCTTCAGCGTCGAAAATCTGTGTCATACCGATTTTCTTACCGATGATTGCTTTCTGCATGATTTTTTCCTCCTTATATGGTTATTGGTTGACCTTTAAGCCAACATTACCTTCCACTCTTGTCGATAAGCTTAATATCGATTGATACGCCAGCGGGTACATCGAGCTTACCAAGAGCTTCCATGGTCTTGGGGGTGGGATTGAGGATGTCGATTAATCTCTTGTGAGTTCTCTGCTCGAACTGCTGACGGCTGTCCTTATACTTATGAACTGCACGGAGGATTGTAACAACCTCTTTCTCTGTGGGGAGCGGGATAGGACCTGAAACTGTGCTTCCTGTTCTCTTGGCAGTATCCACAATTTTTTCTGCGGACTGATCAAGAAGAACGTGGTCGTATGCCTTTACCCTGATTCTGATTTTCTGCTTTGCTGCCATTGCATTGCCTCCTAAAAAGTTTTTCGCTGACTCATGCGACGGACTGTACACGGCGCCGGGCGTTTCGCCTTTTGCCATATGAAAACCCAGAGCAATCCTCTGGGTACTACATGAAATTGGGCACAGATGTGCAAAGCTTTATCATGTTGTACAGTGACTGCCGCCCGATTTCAAGAATCGGACATTCTCCACGGAAAAACCTACCCACATGGTAGCAACCTCCCGCTTCATCGTCTGTCATGTCACAGCCACGCTATTGTATATTAAATATGAGGAAATTGCAAGTGGTATTTTGAAAAAAAGTACAACTTTTTTGAATTTTGTAGGATTGCACAATTTAGACTTTGTATTTTGTGCGATACGCACAGTGTTTTGATATGAAAAAGTGTAAAAATGTGCCTTTTTTGAAATGAAACGGCATATTTTCACCTCGAAAACGAGGCGCTATGTCCTTTTGGTGTCAAAAGGACCAAAAACGCGGGGGTTGCGATTCCCCCCTACCCGTTTGCGGTGCCCGATATCTGCCTTCGGGGATAAATCCCTTGTCATCTATCGACCGCTGCACAACCCTGCGCCATCGCTTCATCTGCCACAGGCAGCGCTCAGGCTCGGTTCCCCTAAAACGGCCTCGCAGGGGCGCAAGTCTTTCGGGCGTGGTTTTCTTTTACTGTCGGGTTTTATTTTGAGATTGCTATTGATAGTTTTGTTCCAAACTAACTTTTGAAATAGACTGCGGTTTTTGAAGCAACGAAGCCGACTGCCGAAAATCGTGCCCACATCAGTTTCCTTTGCTGGTGGGTGCGATTTAGAAAGGCATGATGATGAGTTCATCATTTCTTTCGGCGGCACAAAGGTGAGGAAGCTGAAAAAACAATACTTGCATATATCTTTATAAAAAGCTTCTTTATTTCTTCGCCCTGCGAGGGCGTTTCGGGGTCTGGGGAATCGCAACCCCAGAACTTTTGGTTCTTTTGGTTACAAAAGAACATAGACTCCTCTTTGCAGAGGAATATTCTATCTCATTCAATCATATTTTTCGCTGATATCAAGGCCACACTCTAAAAAAACATCTTCTATATATAAAACCTTTTCCACTTCTGATGCTTCACCATCTAAAATGATTTTTTGTATTTTCTCTAGAATTTTAACAGCAGTATTTTCCGCAATTTCTTTGAAATCCAATTCTTCTATATTGTTCAGAAGATGTTTCCCTATTTCCTGTGCCAGTAAGTTTTTATAAAACTCGTCTTTTCCCATCATATTTATCACCTCGTTTTCATTCTAACACTCTCGCCGCAATAATACAACAGGAATTTCTGTGTTATTTTATTTTTATGGTAAATGATAAAATATTATAAGAGGTGATTAGTGTGAATTTTAAGTTAAAGAACACCAAAAAGAAAGACCCTGCTATTTATAAGACACTTTATATAAAACAATCACTTGCAGACAAAATTGAAAAAATCGCTGATGAAAATAAGACTAGTTTTAATAATGTAGTGATTTCAATGATTGAGAGTTGTTTGAGCACTGAGGAATAGCAAACAAGGTTGTCCGTTGACAACCTTGTTTTATTTATGATAGAATATCCGCAGGTGATATTATGCTAGAATATATAATAGGAAAAAACTCCGCCGATATACGCGCCGACAGATTTCTTGTAAAAGCCACAACGGCTCCGAGTTCACTTATCTATAAGGCATTTCGCAAAAAAGACGTCAAAATAAATGGCAAATGGATAAAGGAAGATTATATACTCCAAGAGGGCGACGTACTGCGTATATATATAAAGGAAGATTTCCGTAAAGAGAAAGAAATTAAGGCTACTCCCCTTACTGCACCGATTGTGTATGAGGACGAGAATATCATTATTTTCAATAAGCCCTCCGCCCTTCCCTGTCAGCCTGATGAAAAGCACAAAGGCGGTACTCTTTCAGATATGCTCAAGAGTTATCTTATAGAAAAGGGTGAATATAATCCCGAGAGTGAAAGTTCCTTCTCCCCTGCTCTTTGCAACCGCCTTGATACAAACACAAGCGGTCTTGTAATCGGCGCAAAAAATGCTGCTTCACTCCGCGATATGAATGAGCAGATAAGAGAAAGAAATGTGCACAAATATTATCTGTGCATACTCGAGAATATCCCTGCGGAAAAAAGTGCTTTTGTAAACACACATATAATAAAGGAAGAAAAAGAAAACAAAAGCCGCATCGCAGATGACGGAAAAGAAATTTCGATGGAATATAAAGTAATAAAGGAATTTGACGGGAAGGCACTCGTTGAGGTGCTTCTCCACACAGGAAGAAGCCATCAGATAAGAGCCTACTTTGCGTCTATCGGATGTCCTCTTGAGGGCGATGGCAAATACGGTGCAAAAAGCGGCGACGGTCAGGCATTATGCTCATATAGAATCCGTTTCGGTTTTCCCGATGAATATGACGGTATTCTTTCCTATCTTAAAGATAGCCAAATCCAGCTTGACAGGATTGACATCCTCCCCGATTTATGGTAAATTATTTGTAGAATTTTGTAGCGGAAAGGATTTAATCAAATGAAAAAGTTTATAGCTGAATTCAAAGAGTTTGCACTCAAAGGCAATATGATTGACCTTGCTATAGGTATGATTATTGCTACATCATTCAACGCAGTTGTTAAGTCTATCGTAGATGATTTAATGATGCCTGCGTTTGCTTTCATCTTCGGCAAGAGCGATTTTTCACAGCTCGTTGCTTTTGCAGAATATGCAGAGGACGGCACTCTCGTTGGCGGTATCAAGTACGGAATGTTTATCCAGAATATCGTTAATTTCGTAATTATTGCTTTATGTTTGTTCATTATGGTAAAGGTTATGAATAAGCTTAAAAACCCCAAGCCCGTAGAAGAAGCTCCTGCGGCGCCTGCTCCCAAGCCCGACGATATCGCGCTTCTGGAAGAAATTCGCGACCTTCTTGCAAAGGAAAAGGTTAATCAGTAAATAAAAAAAAGAACCCACTTCTTACGATGTGGGTTCTTTTTTTATTTATTTGCGTTTTCCATATCCTTTTCACGGATTGCATTACGCTTGATTTTTCCGTTGAAGGTTTTGGGAAGCTCTGATACATATTCCACAATTCTGGGATATTTGTAGGGAGCAGTATTTGTCTTAACATATGTCTGAAGTTCTTTTGTAAGTTCATCTGACGGCTCAAAGCCCTTGGAGAGAACGATTGTCGCCTTTACTGCAAAACCGCGGATGGGGTCAGGCACACCTGTTACCGCAACCTCGCTTACTGCGGCATGTTCAAGAAGCACGCTTTCGATTTCAAAGGGTCCTATTCTGTAGCCTGATGACTTTATAACGTCATCATTTCTTCCGACATAGCGGAAAAGTCCGCGTTCGTCACGGTAGGCTGTATCGCCTGTGTGATAGAAACCGTCGTGCATTGCTTTTTTCGTATCTTCCTTACTGAAGTTGTAAGTATCGAGAAGACCGCACGCCTTTCTGTCGCGGCTTAATACTCGGATGGAAATTTCACCCGTAGTACCGCGGGGGCAGGACTGATCCTCGCTGTCCAAAATATGAACATCGAAGCCCGGTACGGGAAGACCGATTGCACCGGGTACAGGCTCTGTCCACGGATAGATTGTTGCGATACAGAGAGTAGTCTCCGTCTGACCGAAGCCCTCGTAGATTTTAAGACCTGTTGCCTCAAACCACTTGTTATAGATTTCGGGATTTAATGCCTCACCTGCAGTACAACAGTGAGTAAGTGATGAAAGGTCGTATTTTTCAACATCGTTTAAGAGCATCATACGATACATAGTCGGCGGTACGCAGAAGGTTGTAACCTTATAATCCTGCAAAACTTTGAGGATGTCTGCTCCGTCAAACTTGTCAAAGTCGTAAACGAGTACTGCAGATTCACCAAACCACTGACCGTATATTTTTCCCCAAAGGGACTTAAGCCAACCTGTGTCGGAGATTGTAAAGTGAAGACCGCCGTCTACAACTCTGTGCCAGAAGACGCCTGTCATAATATGACCGAGAGGGTACTTGAAGTTATGAGTAATGATTGTGGGATAGCCCGTTGTACCTGATGAAAATGCCATAAGCATTGTATCATTTACATTGGTATCCTCTTCACCAGACGGTCTCTGCCACTGGTCGCTTGCCATTTCGAAGCCTGCCTCAAAATCTATCCAGCCCTCTCCTGAATCCTTATGCTTTGTTACAAACTTAAGGATTGGGTGGTCGTACTGGTCCTGCATTTCATCGAAATATTCGGTAGCGTGGCCGTCACCTGTGATAACGGCTGCCTTGATGTTTCCGACATTACAGCGGTAAACATAGTCTTTACCCTTGAGCATATCTGTTGCCTGAACAACAACTGCACCGATTTTATGAAGACCGAGAATACAAAACCAGAAGTAATAGCTTCTCTTAAGGGTGAGCATTACAGTATCGCCCTTTTTGATTCCCATATACTTAAAATAGTTTGCAGCCTTGTTTGATGCAAGCATCATATCGCGGAAAGTAAATCTCTTCTCCACGCTCTTGTCTGCCGAAAGCCATATCATTGCGAGTTTATCGGGTTTTTCTGTGCCGAGAACATCGATTACATCGTAAGCGAAATTGAAATCATCTCGGTATTTAAGTGTATAGTTTGTCTGTGCGTCCTTGAGAGACAGGAAATCGTCTCTTGACGCACCGACGAATTTTTCATATATTGCCATAACGGCAACTCCTCCATTCTTGGTTAATATAAGCCAATGGGAGTCAAGCCCCATAAGCCTTAAACTTGATTAATTTGTACAATTTCAACTTGTTATCATTTCATTACTACTGCTATAAACTGTGCGTCTTCATCGCCCATCGCCTGTACTGCATGGGGAACGCTTGAGTCAAAATAAACACTGTCACCCTCTTCAAGCTCGTAGGAAATATCCCGGATGAAAAGTTTCATTCTGCCTGAAATGACATAGTTGAACTCCTGTCCCTCGTGTCCGTGAAGTACCGGTGCCGCCTTGTCAGGAGTAATGGTAACCAAAAATGGTTCGCCTTTTTTATTCCTGAAGGTGTATGCCAGATGCTTATAATCGTATTCGTGTTCACGCTTTACGCTGTAGCCCTGACCTTTTTTAACCATGCTACACATAGAAAGTGTCGGCTGGTCTCCGCTAATCAGATCAAGAACATCAACGCCTAAGATTTCTGCAGCATTGTAAATAAAGCTGAATGAGAAATCCATTTCGCCGTTTTCATACTTCTTATAAATCTCTATGTCTTCACCAAGTTTCTCTGCCATTTCTTCAATACTAATTTCAAAATCCTCACGAAGTGAAGCGAGACGCATTCCGATATCTTTAATCTGTGTATTCATAGCTATACCTCCATTTTACATATTTTTATTTTGCGATTAATAATCGAAACCTAATTTTACTGCCTTCATATTAAGCTCAAACATATTCTGCTTTGTGGGTGGAACAACCTTCTGCATTGCTTTTTCAATGTTTTCTTCGGGAACGATACCACTCTTTTTAATCATATGACCGATCATAATCATATTTGCAAGACCTGTAAGTCCCTCGTCAGAAGCCATCTTTGTTGCAGGGATGTAGTAGGTTTCAACATCAGTGCGCTCTACCTTTCTTTCGATAAGAGAGCTGTCGATGAAAATCTGTCCGCCCTTTTTTGTTTCGTTTTCATACTTATCGAGTGAAGGAAGATTCATCGCGATAAGGATGTCGGGATTTGACACGATGGGAGAACCTACTGCACTGTCGCTGATGATGATACTGCAGTTAGCAGTACCGCCACGCATTTCGGGGCCGTAAGAAGGAAGCCAGCTTACCTCTTTACCGTCGATAAGACCTTCGTATGCAAGAAATTTTCCTGAAAAGAGAATTCCCTGTCCGCCGAAACCGGCAATCAAAATTTCTTTATTCATTATAAATTCTCTCCTGTCTTACTTCTCTTCTGCGTACTTATCTTTATATACTCCCAACGGATAGTAGGGAAGCATATTTTCTTCAAGCCAATTAAGTGCCTTATCGGGAGCAAGGCCCCAGTTTGTGGGACAGGTTGAAAGCACTTCTACAAGAGAGAAGCCCTTGCCATCAATCTGGTTCTGGAATGCCTTTTTGATAGCAGCCTTTGCCTTCTTTACGTTTGCAACATTATTTACTGCAACTCTTTCAAGGTATGTTGCGCCGTCTACCTGAGAAAGCATTTCACAAACCTTTACAGGGAAACCTGCCACAGATGTATCACGACCGTAGGGAGAAGTCTGTGTCTTCTGACCAGGAAGTGTTGTGGGAGCCATCTGACCGCCTGTCATACCATAGATTGCATTATTTACGAAAATTACAGTGATGTTTTCGCCACGTGCTGCAGAGTGAACTGTTTCTGCTGTACCAATGGCAGCAAGGTCACCGTCGCCCTGATATGTGAAGACTATGTTATTTGGGTCAGAGCGTTTTACACCTGTTGCAACTGCCGGAGCACGACCATGAGCCGACTGAACCATATCACAATTAAAATAGTTATATGAGAAAACGCTGCATCCTACTGATGCAACACCGATTGCACGGCCTGTTACTCCAAGTTCATCAAGGCACTCTGCCACAAGTCTGTGGATTATACCATGGGTACATCCAGGGCAGTAATGCAATGGTGCGTCTGTTAATGCTTTTGGTTTTTCAAATACTGTTGCCATTATTTTGCACCTCCGATTTCATTTGCCTCTTTTATTTTATCAAGTACATTTTCTGTTGTAGGAATCATACCACCAACTCTGTTGCAAAGGAGAACAGGTTTTTTGCATCTGGTGGCAAGCTCGATATCTTCTATCATCTGACCCATATTAAGCTCTACAGAAACAAAGGCTTTTACCTTATCTGCAGCTGCATTGAGCACTTTTTTAGGGAATGGCCAGAGTGTGATAGGTCTTATCATTCCGACTTTTATG
>JAZNTQ010000065.1:0-14877 GCA_045591865.1 Clostridia bacterium | reverse complement strand
CGAATGCTTTTACGAAGTAAAACTTTTGCTGCGAAACGTTAGTTGGCTACCTTCACCATACTGTGACGGATAACTCTGTCTCCTATTTTATATCCCTTCTGGAATTCTTCAACGATTACATTTTCGCCCTGTTCTTCGTCGTCAACGTGCATTACCGCATTGTGAAGCTCGGGGTTGAATGTTTCGCCGACTGCCACGATTTCCTCAACGCCAAGAGCAGTGAAAACATCATCAAACTGTTTTTTAAGCATCACGATACCTTCATAAAAGGCATCCTTCTGCTCGGCACTTTCAAGTGCACGGCTAAAGTTATCAATAAGGGGAAGGAACTTTTCCACGACAGTCGCCTTTGCCTCGGGATAGATTGTTTCCCTTTCCTTTATGGTGCGCTTGCGGTAATTGTCGTACTCTGCGAGTGTGCGCATATATTTTTCATTTATGTCGTTATATTTCTGCTCGAACTCGTTTTCGGGAGTCTCTTCTACTGTCTCCTCAACAACGGGTTCTTCTACAACTTCTTCTTTTTTCTTTGCCATGATTATTCGTCCTTTCCGTAAATCATTCTGCCGAGAATCTCTGTAAGGTTACTGTTGATAAGCTCAAGCGAGGAAATTACTCTCGCGTAATTCATACGCTTGGGTCCTATAATACCGATTTTTCCGTGAAGCTTACCGCCGACGGAGTAATTTGCCACGACAAGACTCGTGTCACGCATCTGGGGAACTGCGTTTTCACTTCCTATCTTGACGCTGATATTTTCGCCATCTTCACTACCGAGAAGCTGTAGCATCCGCGACACGTTTTCCCGACTGTCGATAAAGGATAAAAACTCCTTTGCGCGCTCAATATTTTCAAATTCGGGGTTATTAAGTATGTTTGAAGCGCCGCCGATATAAACTCTGCTCTGACTGTTTCCAAGGCACTCAAGCACAAACTCAATCACGATCTTTAAGAAATCACCGTAGGATGCCATAGCCTCGTATATGAGCATAAGGCGCGCGGGAGTGAAATCGTCTGCACTAAGCCCCGTAAGCTGACCCGACAAAAATTCTGAAATAGAATCAATTACCTCATAATCTATGTCGCTTCTTACTTTCATATGACGGTTGCGGACAACTCCTGCATCCGTCACCACAACAATGAGTACACTTCCCTGCTCTATAAGCATCATCTTAACGCTGCGGAGCCTGCTTCTCTGTGCCACAGGAAGCTCGACGATTGCGGGGTAATTAGTCGCCTTGGAAATAATATCTGATATTTCCGACACTACATTTTCAAGCTGCCCGTACTTTCTGTCCATACTGCTTTGAAGAGATGCAATTTCTTCCATAGTAAGACTGTAGCGGTGCATCAGCGAATCGACATAAAAGCGGTAGCCCATCTCGGAGGGGATTCTTCCTGCCGAGGTATGAGGCTTATCGAGATAACCCATTTCCTCAAGGTCTGCCATTTCGTTACGGATAGTTGCCGCGGAAAGACCAAGGTCGTGATTCTTTGCGATATTGCGCGAGCCTACGGGCTCTGCCGTCTGGATATAGTCTTCAATTATTGCCTGAAGAATGGCTTTTTTTCTTTCGGAAAGCTCCATATGCTCACCTCTTTCCCTATTGTTAGCACTCGCTTTCACCGAGTGCTAACAATAATGTACCACTACCTATGCCGAAAGTCAAGTGTTATTTTGTATTTTTTGAGATATAAGGCAAAATATTCATAAAAGGTTCATAAAAAGCTTTCCTTTAGAAGAAAGGCCAATGCCATTTTGAGCGCCAAAATGGCGAAAAGCGTCGGGGGGTTGCGATTCCCCCCGATCCCCCTAAAACGCCCTCGCAGGGCGAAAAAATAAAGAAGCTTTTTATAAAGATATATGCAAGTATTGTTTTTTCAGCTTCCTCGCCCTTGTGCCGCCGAAAGAAATGATGAACTCATCATCATGCCTTTCTAAATCGCACCCACCAGCAAAGGAAACTGATGTGGGCACGATTTTCGGCAGTCGGCTTCGTTGCTTCAAAAACCGTAGTTTGTTTCAAAAGTTAGTTTGGAACAAAACTAACCACAAGCGCAGTAGTGGGGTTTTGCAAATTTTTTGCCGACTACCGAGAAATTGCGAGCATCATTTTCCTCTGCTGGCGAGCAATTTCAGGCGATTAGGAAAAAGAGTTTTCCTTTGAGACGACGGTTCAAAGGTGAAAAATTTGCAAAAACAAAAACCCGATAGCAAAAGAAAACCACGCCCGAAATACTCGCGCCCCTGCGAGGGCGTTTCGGGGGTGCGGGGGAATCGCAACCCCCGCGTTTTTGGTCCTTTTGACTCCAAAAGGACAGCTTCTTTTATGACACCATAAAATTTTATTTTTCGAGATTAAAAAAGGACTTGCAAAGCAAATCCTTTCTTAATCAAATTATTTAATTACCTTATTTTTAACTTCCTCGGTAATTTTTGCAATAAATTCTTCTATTGCCATACTGCCGATGTCACCGTCGCGGCGGTCACGGATAGAAACTGTGCCCCCTTCAATATCCTTGTCGCCGACAAGAAGCATATAGGGAACCTTTTCAAGCTGTGCTTCACGGATTTTGTAACCGATTTTTTCACTGCGGTCGTCAATTTCCACGCGCACGATTCCGCTTTCCTCAAGCTTTCTCTTAACCTCGTAGATATAGTCGAGGTGACGGTCAGCAATCGGAAGAAGCTTAACCTGTACGGGAGCAAGCCACACGGGGAATGCACCTGCATACTTTTCGATAAGAAGCGCAAGAGTTCTCTCGTAGCAGCCAAGAGAAGTTCTGTGGATAATATAGGGATTCTTCTTCGTGCCGTCCTTATCAACATATTCCATATCAAACTGCTTTGCAAGCATCTGGTCAATCTGGATTGTGATGAGAGTATCTTCCTTGCCGAATACGTTCTTAATCTGTATATCAAGCTTGGGGCCGTAGAATGCTGCCTCGCCTACGCCAACCTTGTAGGGAATTTCGAGGTGGTCGAGGATTTTCGCCATAATGCCCTGTGCTTCATCCCACTGCTCTTTTGTACCGATATACTTTCCCTTGTCTTCGGGGTCCCACTGTGAGAAGCGGTAGGAAACGTCCTCATAGAGACCGAGAGTCTTAAGCATATAGGTAGCAAGCTCCAGACAACCCTTGGATTCATCCTCAAGCTGTTCGGGAGTACACATAAGATGACCTTCAGAAATTGTAAACTGTCTTACGCGGATAAGACCGTGCATCTCGCCTGACCCTTCGTTACGGAAAAGAGTTGAAGTTTCGTTGAGTCGCATGGGAAGGTCGCGGTAGCTTCTGCCACGGTTGAGATATGCCTGATACTGGAAGGGGCAAGTCATAGGACGAAGCGCGAACACTTCCTTGTCCTTTTCCTCATCACCGAGCACAAACATTCCGTCCTGATAATGGTCCCAATGACCTGAAATCTTATAAAGGTCGCTCTTTGCCATAAGAGGAGTCTTGGTAAGGAGCCAGCCACGTTTCTGCTCCTCGTCCTCAACAAATCTCTGAAGAAGCTGGATAATTCTTGCACCCTTGGGGAGAAGAATTGGAAGGCCCTGCCCGATAACCTCGCTCGTTGTGAAAAGCTCAAGCTCTCGGCCAAGCTTGTTGTGGTCTCGCTTTCTTGCTTCCTCTCTCTGCTCAAGGTACGCATTAAGCTCATCCTTGCTTAAGAATGCAGTTGCATAAATACGCTGAAGCATCTTGTTCTTTTCGTTGCCGCGCCAGTATGCACCTGTTGCGCTTAAGAGCTTATATGCCTTAACCTTGCTTGTGTAGTTCACGTGAGGACCTGCACAAAGGTCGGTAAATTCGCCCTGCTTGTAGAAGGAAATTACCTCGCCCTCGGGAAGCTCATTTATAAGCTCCACCTTATAAGGCTCGTCCTTCATAAGCTCGAGTGCTTCCTCGCGCGGAAGCTCGAAACGCTCAATCTTGAGATTTTCCTTGGCAATTTTCTTCATTTCCGCTTCGATTTTTTCAAGGTCTTCCGCGGTGAAGGGAGTAGGTGTGTCAAAATCATAGTAGAAGCCATCATCAATAGCAGGACCTATTGCAAGCTTCACCTCGGGGAAAAGTCTTTTCACTGCCTGTGCCATCACGTGTGATGCACTGTGACGCAGAGTTTGAAGTTCATTCATTTCCATATTAAATCTTCCTTTCCAATTTCTTTAACTACTGTCAGGGAACGTGGTATAGGGGACGGGGTAGCGAAGCGGCGGCGAGGGAGTGAATGACAGTCCAGTGGACTGTCAGAGCCGAGCCGTGACCGAACCGCAGTGAGACATTTTTGTAATCCGCAGGTGCACGAAAAATGGACCTGTCCCCCATAGTGCGTTTTAATAACTAAATTTAATAAATAACAAGAAGCACCCTTAATATATGGCTATCGCCATATATTAAGGGTGCATAATGCACGGTTCCACCTTAATTTTTCACTCATTTTCCCATTAACGCAGGCTCACGATGGGGAATACTGCTATTTCCTCCCCACAGCTCCGGAATGGTCTTCACCAAAGGTCGGTATAGGATGCTTCCAGCAAAGACTTCCGTCAGTACATCCCTCTCTTGATACTTTCCAGAGGCTACTCTTTCCTTCACAGCTTTTACTTTCGTAATTATAGCACAGAATTTTTTATTCGTCAAGGCAAAGATGCGCTCTTTTTTAATCCCACGCCTTCTTTGTGCTATAAGGTGTGAGATTTTGGCTATTTAGAACAAACGACGTGAAATCTGAAACTGTAAGATTCTCTGCCTCTACCGCTAAAAGCCTCAAATACAGCGAATTATCCGCCATAGATGCGCGCACAGGCATACAGGTGAAGGTATCTCTGAATTTAAGAATTGGCATTGCGCTTGCGATACTTCTTGTCGTAAATTCTGCCATATAGAGATTTGTTCCCTTTTTTTGTAGCTGCTCCCCGTTTTCCGTCGTGGTATATATACCCTCGGTAACAAAGGGCACTACAACTACTGCACCCGTATAAAGGTCCTTGCTTTTTATATCAGCGACGGTATCTATTTCCGAAGCAGGAACTGATACTCCCATATATGCGTGATAAAATCCGTCCTCCCCTCGGTATCCTTTGAAATAAAGCGAAAGATTGAAGAGATGGTCGCTTTCATAGGTGGTATCGTTACAGGTATAAAGCTCGCCTCCGTCATAACGGCGCCATGAATTCCCGTGTGCCGACGGCTCAAGTCCTCCGTCCGACACCATAAAGAAGGTGTGAATAGCTCTCCCCTGTTCGTCGACGGGGTCGTCGTTTGTCATATCGTAATGATACCACTTTCCGCCGAGCTTTATGAAGTTCCACATATGGTTAATATCGTTTGACACGCAGAAATCCGCTTCTATACCAAGCTCTTTGCAGATAGCATAGGTTGCCTGCGAATACCCCTGGCAAACTGCGAATTTATCCCGAAACACACCAATTGCGTGATAAACAGAGTCAGGTGCCTGCGCGACAACGCTCGGGTCATCACTCATCACTCTCTCGTCATAGACACAGTTTTCAACCATTTTATCGTGGATTGCAAGAAGCTTTTCAAGAGGGGTGTCGTAATCACTTGCAAAGTCTACGTATTCTTTGATTCCGTCTTCTATCTCTTTTTGCGCGATTTTCATTTCGCTGACGCTTCCCACGAGAAATCGGGGGGATATCTCCACTATTATCCCCTGCTGATTTAAGCTGGCACTGCAGGCGGTTTTAAGAAGAAGCTCGGGATGCCTTACAGTTGCATCAAAATAGTAATCCTTAAGAGTGCTCTCTGTGATGCCATATGATGCAATACCATCTATAACTTCGGGCAATTCATCATATGCTGCAACATATTCAGTTACATACAAAGCCACATATTCGTGAAAGGGAACCCCTGAATAAAAGCCTTCAAAATAGCTCTCGTCAGCGACAGGGGAAAGCTCTACTTCTCCCTCATAGACTCCGCCTGTGCGGAATAGGGCATTATTACTTTCTATCTTAATTTCCTGTGCAAGACATACTTGCGAAAGCAATAAAGCCATTAAAAGTATGGATGATATTTTCTTTAACATAATATTCACTCCGTTCCTTTTTATTTTATTACTTTCCCAATGCCTTGTCAAGGAAAAAGCGCTATCACTGAAAGCGAAGCGGATTTGCTTTTATACTAAAAGCACTAAATTTTTGCATAATTACAAAGAATATGTCCTTTTGGTGTCAAAAGGACCCAAAAACGCGGGGGTTGTGATTCCCCCGACGCTTTTCGCTATTTTGGCGCTCAAAATGGCATTTGGGGGAACTCAAAAAAAAGAACAGCCCCCGAAGGGACTGTCCTTTTTTTTAATTGACTATTTTATAAGAGTCAAGATTACTTATTTGTTCTGTAAACTACAACGTCTACAAGTACTTCGTCGATAACTCTTACGAAGATCTTAGAATCATATCTTGAGATGTTACCGAAGAGTGACTTACCAGCAGACTTCTTAGCGATTTCGGGCTCAGAAGCATCTTCTGTGTAGTCAACAAGTGTGTAGTTAGCAGCGCTATCCATGATTACATAGTGCTTACCAGATTCTGTTGTTGTTACGTCGTCAGGATTCTGGAAGTAGATGAAGTCATCAGATGTGCCTGCAGCGTAGTCATATTCGTCTACGAAGTAGTAAAGGTCATCAGCTGATACGTCTGAAGCAAGAGTTGTTCCATCGTAGATAAGCTCGATATCCTTTACAGTACCTTCAGCGTTAGGAGCTGTTGTAACGATGATGTCACCAGCTACGAGAGCTGTGGGATCATCTGTGTATGTTTCATCCTCGTTGTAGATCATGTAAGTTACTTCCTTACCAGCCTGGAGACCTGTGATAACTGTAGCTGCGCTATCGTTGTAAGACTTAGTCTTTGTATCTGTGATAACGATGAGCTCTGCATCAGCAGGAATAGAAGCTACAAGGCTGTAACCGATTGCTACGTTGTAAATTCTGTTTGCAAAGTCAGCAGCTGCTACATAGTAGTCTTCGCCGTCTGCAAGGAATTCTACAACCTTACCAACCTGGATATCTTCTTCTTCGATCTGAGCTTTGCTGTCGTAAGCGCCTTCAAGAGCGAACATTACAGAAGATTCGTCGAACTTCTTAGAACCAAGAGCCTTCTTGGATTCGTTGTATTCGCTTGTGCTTGAGGGAGTTGAAGCAGTAACAGTCTTAAGGTCTTTGATTTCGCCGTTCTTAACCTTAACTTCGAAGAGAAGGTCTGCAGCTGTATCAACGTGTGCGTTAGCAACGTCACCTGAGTAGGTGTGGTCAACTGTTGACATGATTGCCTGGATAGCAGCAAATGCAGTAGCATTTGTCTTATCTACGCCATCAATCTTGTTTGCCTTAGCAAATTCGTAAACTGTTGCAGCACCGTCAGCGCCAACAACTGTTGCATAGTACTTTGTCTTACCTGCAACTGTTTCGTAGTAAACGTTAAGGATGAAGCCGTAGCTGCCCTTTGCAACTGAAGCGTCAGCATAAGCGATCTGACCGTCTACGTTAAGGTAGAAGATACCTTCTGCATTCTGAAGAGCACCAAGTGAGGGACCCTGTGCAGAGGGAACGTACTTCTCGCCTGCGATTTCAACTTCTGTTGATGTCCAGCCATCAACTGTACCTGTTACGTTCTTTGAAGAAACGAAGAGGAGACGAACATCGTCGCCATTGATCTGTGCAGTTGTTACTGTATCGCCCTTAGCGATATCCTTAACGTCTGCAATTTCGCCGTCCTTGTAAACGATTACAAGTTCGTCTTCTGCTTCAAGGTCGATGTCAGCAAGTGTGCCTGTGTATGTTGTGAAGAAGATATCCATTTCATCAGCTTCAACTTCTTCTACAACTGCTTCATCATCATATCTTGTGATGATTGCTGTTTCATAACCAGAAACTGTAGTATCAGAATCGATAAGCTCGATTGTACCACCGTTTACAAGAAGAGTAGTGAAGTCTTTTGTGTTAAGAGCTGTAGCTGAAGGTCTTTCATATCCGTCAAGAGATCCTGAATGACTTTCTCTATAAGCATCTTTTTCAACTACTTCATCAATTGCGCTCTCTGTTGCGTAGTTTACATAAACTGTTGTAAGGTTAAGACTTGCTTCTGTCTTCTTATTGTTCTTCTTATAGATAAGCTTATCTGTTTCTGTTGTATCTTCAACAAGCTGAGTAGCGTTGATCTTAAGAGAAGCGTTTGAACCCTGCTTTTCAGCAAGAGCGTAAACCATTACTTCGCCTGTTGCAACGTCAGCTTCTGTGCCGATGTAAGCAACAACCTTCTTGCCAAGGTACTTGTCAGCATCCTTAACGAGAGAAGCGTTTACATTACCTGCAAGAGAATCAGCCTGAAGAACGTAGTTGCCAGCAGCGTTGAAGCCCCAAGACTTAACTGAAGCGAAACCAACAACTGCCTTATCTTCTACATTGTAGCCAGATACAGCTTCTGTGAGAGGAGTTGTAGTAACAACGCCTTCGTACTTCTTAACGCCAAGGTAGCGAGAAAGAACTGTTTCACCAGTCTTACCGAATTCGTTACCAGCAGCGCCTGTTGACCAAGATGTCTGGTCCATAAGTTCTACTTCAAGAGCATTGTAAGTAAGAACAGCGATTGTGCTTCTTGCAGCAGCGTCGCCTACACGACCGTTAGCGTTCTTTGTGATACCCTTTGTAGAAGCGATTGCAAGGTAACCTGTGGGGTAACCACCCTTGTCCTGAGCGGGAAGGTCATAACCAAGAGCTGAAACGATCATCTTAACAGCCTGCTCGTAAGTAACCTTATCTTCGGGACCGTAGTTGCCGTCACCGTAACCGTTGATGATCTGCTGAGCCTGAGCTACATTGATGTAACCTGATGCCCAGTGATCTGCAGCAACGTCATTGAAAATTGTTGAGCCCTTGCTTGATTCTGCCTGATCTTCGTAACCGAGTACACGGCAGATGATAGCAGCCATCTGAGCTCTTGTAACTGTTTCAGAAGGTCTGAATGTACCATCTTCGAAACCTGTGAGGATTTCAAGGTTTGAAAGGATAGAAACAGCCTCAGAAACGATTGTTCCTTCTGCTACGTCTGTGTAAGCGAGAGTGCTGATAGCGCTCATGCCGAGGATCATAGCAAATGCAAGAACAACTGCGAGTGTCTTCTTGAGATTTTTCATAATAATCTCATCCTCCTATAAAATAATATTTTTTGAAAGAGTGTCGTTTTCACTTTCGGCGACCTCTTTCAAATTCACCAAAAGCTAGAGTATCGGGGTGTTTAGAGAACTCCCCTCTTACTATACTCGAATTATAGCACCCATTTTTTAATACGTCAATACACTTTTGGCATCTGTAACGAAACTGTAATCTTTTGTAATATTACTATCATATTTGCGATTTTTTTGTAACAAAAATTAAAGTATATATTATATAGGAAGAAACTCGTGCAAAACTCAATATTATTTCATCGACGAAAGCATTACGCCAACCCGCCTTGTCCCTGTGTTTCTGATAAATTCGACTGTTATTTCCTCACCGCTTTGTCTTTTATAAAGCTCCTCGCGAAGAGAAAGCATAGTATTTACCTTTTCGCCATTTATGGCAGTGATTACATCTCCGTATCTTATTCCTGCGGCGAAGGCAGGTCCGTCGGTATCGATTTTGGCAACGAAAAGCCCCTCTTTGATGTCGCTCGACGCACCGAGATATCTCGCTGCGGCAGGCGTGTAGGCATAAAGTCCGAGATACGGTGTTCTGAACTGACCCACGCTCTTGAGCCTTTCTATAACGGGCACGCACACATTTATCGGCACTGCAAACCCCATTCCCTCGGCGGAGGAAACCTTAATAGTATTTATCCCGACAACCTCGCCTGCTTCATTAAGAAGCGGGCCTCCGCTGTTTCCCGAATTTATTGCGGCATCGGTCTGGATTAAATCCTCCATATATCCCATCTCGCCCTCGTCATTTTCTATGCTGATGCTTCTTCCCACTGCACTTATAATCCCTGCAGTGACAGTTCTTTCAAACTGCATACTTAAGGGATTCCCGATTGCGACCACGCTTTCGCCGACGCGCACGCGCTTTGCATTACCGAGCGTGCAGTAGGGATACCCCTCCCCTTCTATCTTTACCACTGCAAGGTCGAGCGAGCTGTCGCTCCAGACGGTTTTACCCTCGAGGGTTTCACCGCTATGCAGCGTTACCACAATTCTCTCGGGGCGTGCGCCTATTACGTGATGATTTGTGATAATATATCCGTCGCTGCTTGCGAGCACTCCGCTTCCCATATACCACTGCGTTTTTCTACTTATCCCCTGCGAGGTGTCGGCACTCGATATCCCGACTACACAGCGGAGCGCTTCTTCGAGCATATCCTCGCGCATCGGGGAAGCGTTTTCGGCAGCTTCTATCTCCTGACTGCGTATGCTCACATTGCTTCCCGAAGGGGATGGGATTGGCTCTTCCTGACCTGAAAAAAGAGTATATGTTCCTATTAAAATAAGCATTATTCCTGCGGCACTTAAAAGAAAAAGTCCCGTCTTTTTGAAAACACCTTTCATAAAAAAACCACCTTTCCTGGATATGTTATCCAAAAAAGGTGGTTTTTATTAAATAAGCAGCGCTACAGCGCGTGCTTCTATCCCCTCTTCTCGCCCTGTAAAGCCCATCTTTTCATTGGTCTTTGCCTTGACGCTTACTTTTTCAATTTTAACACTCATAGCCGACGCAAGATTTTCACGCATTTTTTCTATATATGGAGCCATCTTCGGCTTTTGCACAATAATCGTTGTATCTATATTCCCGATTTCATAGCCTTTTTCACGGACAAGTGATGCCGCCTTGCGTAAAAGCTCAATACTGTCGGCACCCTTGTACTTTTCATCGGTGTCGGGGAAATGCGAGCCAATATCGCCAAGTGCCGCCGCACCGAAGAGCGCATCTATAACTGCGTGGCAGAGCACATCGGCATCACTGTGACCGAGCAGTCCTTTTTCGTGAGGAATTTCCACTCCGCCAATAATAAGCTCACGCTCCTCTATGAGTCTATGTGTGTCAAATCCTGTACCTATTCGCATACCAATACCCCCTGCGCGGGATTTTATAATCTGTGTTGCGGTGAAAATATCTTCCGCGGTAGTAAGCTTTATATTTTCATAACTGCCCGAGGTGACAATTACCTTCTTCCCTGCTTTTTCCATCAGCGCACAGTCGTCGGTTTCATTAAATCCGAATTTTTCATAAGCTTCTTTTATGTCTGCTCGGTTAAATACCTGCGGCGTCTGTATCAAAATGGCAAAATTTCTGTCAACTGTGCTTTCAACTACATTTTCGGCAGAAACCACCTTGATTGTATCCTTCGGGGGGACGCCTGCCGCCGCTGCACCTGTATCAAGCGCAGCTGCAACTGTATTTTTTATAATTTCCCCCGTCACAAGCGGTCTTGCTCCGTCATGAATCAGCACGAAATCTCCGCTTGATGCCACAATACCTCTGTACGCACTTTCGCCGCGTGTTTCTCCGCCTTTTATCACGCGAACATTTTCGATGCTTTCAAGCTCTTTTTCAAAGAGAGGAATGTTCTCAGCACTTGCAACTACGATAACCTCGTCACAAATCTTTGTTTTTATAATTGCCTCAACCGTGCGCACAAGCACGCTTTTGCCAAAAATTTTAAGGAGAATTTTGTTCTGCCCCATCCTTGTGCTTTTCCCTGCGGCAACTATTACTGCTGAAATAGTTTTATCGCCATACATATATATCACCTGCAAATCAAAAGCCATTAACTGACGTTAATGGCTTATAATTATCCTTGAGAAAGCTCCTCGTCAACCATACCGTAAAGCCTTTCTTCTATGCTTTCGTGGTCAATTCCCGTAGCCACTACAATTTCACTTATTAAAATCTGCTTTGCATTGGAAAGCATTTTTCTCTCGCCTGTTGAAAGCCCCTTCTGCCTGTCGCGGAGCATCAGACTCTTCACAACTGCGGCAACCTCAAAAACATCACCGCTTTTGATTTTGACCATATTTTCGCGGAAGCGCTTGTTCCAATTCTGTATAACGTCACTCTCTGCAGTGCGGAATGAAGAAAGCACCTCTTCGGCTTTTTTCTTGCCGATAACGTCTCGCATACCTACCCCTTGAGCATTATCCATCGGTACCATAACCTTCATATCACCAATGGGGATACGAATGACATAATACGACTGATTCTTGCCTAAAATTTCCTTCTGCTCGATGTCCTCAATGACTCCTGCGCCATGCATAGGATACACAACGCTGTCACCAATTTTATACATGGTACGCCTCCGTCCTGAAAATTCCGCCACTATCTACGATTATATTATAGCACTTTTTGAAATTTTTGTCAAAGAGTTATTTTGAAAATTTTATCCCAGCAATGCCTTGCGCTCTATTCTTTCCTCAATACAGCAGTTTACCTCGGCACCGATGAAAAGAATATAGATACAGATGAAAAGCCAGAGCATAAAGAACACGAGCACCGAAAGGCTTCCGTAAACATAGGAGTAATTCGCGATATTCTCATAATAATACGAGAAAATCTCCGAAAACCCAACCCATCCCGTCGCACTCACAAGAGCACCCGCAAACTGGGGCAAAAGCTTTGTTTTTCTTGCAGGAATCACGGTGTACATAATGGCAAAAAACACTGAAAGAAGCAGTGTTCCGACAATCAGCCTCACGCTCATAATTACAGGGGCAATTTCAAACACCCAAGGAACAAAATGGGAAATCCACTCAACGATAGTATTGCCAAAAACGAAGAATACTAAACACAAAATGAAAAGCGCCATAATAAGAAGCGTGTAAATCATACTCATAAAGCGCACAACAAGATAGTTTCTCGTTTCATTTTCGCAAAAGACGATATTAAGCCCCTTTACCAGAGAATGCACGCCGATAGATGCTGCCCAAAGAGTTGTCACCGCGGTGATTGACATAAGAGCCGTACCGCTTTTGCTATATGTTTCGCCGATAAACGACGTCACAAAAGAACGCGTCCCGCGGGGAAAGACGGATACTATCTGGCTTATGATATTCGCTTCGTCGAGCGGGAAAAAGCGCGTCATACTTAAAAGAAGCATAATGAAAGGGACGAAGGAAACCGTCACGAAGAAAGCGGCGTGTGCCGAGCGCGCGCCGATATCGTCTTTTATTGATTTTTTGAGAACGTCAAATATAAAAGTGAAAAGCTTTTTGATAACAAACACTCCCTTTTTGTGGAAAAAGGGAAAAATACAGTGTATTTTTCCCTTTGTATTTATTCTTCTGTTTCCTCTTCTTTTGGGAATACCTGCACCACAGCTTCCATAACGCGGTTACTGTCTGTCTTGGTGATGGTGATTTTGAGGTTTTCGTATTCGAAAATATCGCCTTCGTCGGGGATTTTTTCAAGGTTATGCGCCGCAAAACCGCTGACTGTTGTGATATCTGAATCGTCGTCCTCTTCTTCTTTTTCTGTTTCAAAAGTCTCGAAGAATTTGTCAATGCTTGTACTTCCGAGAACGCGGTACTTGTCGTCGGCTATTTTAATGATATCCTCAATAACCTCGTCGTGCTCGTCGTAGATTTCGCCTACGAGCGACTCAATAACGTCCTCAAGAGTAACGATACCCTCTGTTCCGCCATATTCATCGTTAATTACCACCATATGGCACTTCGACTCCTGGAAAAGCTTTAAGAGCCTTGAAATCTTCATTGATGAGAATATAAATTTAACAGGCTTTATAAGTTCCTTTACGGGCTGGTCGCTGTGATTAAAGAAATCCTTCTGATAAAGGATGCCGAGGATATTGTCAATATTCTCCTCGTAGATGGGAAGCCTTGAGAACTCGGTATCTGCAAAAACCTTTTCGATGCGCTCTCTGTCCCAATTTATGTCAACTGCGGCAACATCGACACGGGGTGTTAAGATGTCGTTAACATCAAGGTCGCTGAACTTGATAACATTCTTAATAAGCTCGCTCTCCTGCTCGTCAATCTCGCCGTCCTCTGCCGCTTCCTCAACAACTGTGATGATTTCGTCCTCGGTAACGGATGCTTCTCCGTCATCCTTGAGGAAAGAAAGGACAAATTTCTGCCATAAATTGAATATGAATGTGAGCGGCGTCAAAATCCATGTCAGGAAGTTGAGCGAACCGACAACCTTTTTCGAAAATTTTTCGGCAGTGCGCTTGGCAATTGTTTTAGGTGTGATTTCGCCAAATATAAGAATTGCAAGCGTCATCACAACTGTTGAAACCGTTGCACCAAGAGCCTCGCCTAAAAGCTCCGCAAAAAGCAATGTTGCAATAGATGTTGCCAATATGTTTACAATGTTGTTACCTATAAGTATTGTTGAAATAAGTTTCTCATAATTTTCGCTCAGTTCGAGAACGTGGCGTGCTTTTTTTCCTTTTTTGTCTTCAGCCTCGCTCTTCATTCTCATTTTGTTATACGACGCAAACGCCGTCTCTGATGCGGAAAAATACGCACTCAGTGCTACGAGCACAATCAGAATCAATACAAAAATCGGCAAACTACTTCGGGCGTCCATCAGGACAATCACTCCTTAAAATTGTAAAATTTTGCAGTTTGCATACTGCCACAGGCAGATTGCAAACTATCACGCGTACATTATAACATATATTTTTATTTTGTCAAGTGTGGAGCATTTTCTCTTTTTTTGAAAAAAAACTAAAATAATGCTTGCATTTTCAAAAAATGTATGTTAATATAATCAGTGCATCTGAAAATATGTGCTTGTAGCTCAGTTGGATAGAGTATTTGGCTACGAACCAAAGGGTCAGGGGTTCGAATCCCTTCAAGCACGCCAAGGAAGCAGGCATCCACTTTTGTGGGTGCCTGTTTTGTTTTCCCTAAAGG
>JAZNTQ010000064.1:0-11423 GCA_045591865.1 Clostridia bacterium | reverse complement strand
TCCTGCTCGATAGAACCACTTTCACGAAGGTCGCTGAGCATAGGTCTTCTTGCAAGCTTTTCAGAAGAACGGTTAAGCTGCGAAAGAGTTATTACGGGGATATTCAGTTCCTTTGCCATAATCTTAAGAGAACGTGACATTTCGCTGACTTCCTGCGCACGGCTTTCTCCCCTTCTGCTACTGCTCTGCATAAGCTGAAGGTAGTCTATTACTACAAGTCCGAGGCCCTTCTCCATCTTGAGTCTGCGGCATTTTGCACGGATTTCCGCAACTGTGATGCCTGGAGTATCATCAATATACACGGGTGCAGTCAAAATGTCCTGCAGAGAATGAGAAATCTTTGTCATATCTGCCGCATTTATATCGCCCACACGAAGCTTTCCTGATTCAACAAGTGCTTCGCTTGATATTACTCTGTTGACAAGCTCGTCTTTGCCCATTTCAAGAGAAAATATTGCCACGGGAACTTTCTCGCGAATTGCAGCATTCTGCGCTATATTAAGCGCGAAGCTCGTTTTACCCACACCTGGACGTGCTGCAAGAATTATAAGGTTAGAATTTTGCAGACCTGCCGTTGCGGCATCAAGCCCTGTAAATCCAGTTCTTATACCTGTGATTTTACCGCCGCGTTTCTTACGCTCATCAAGTATTGCAAGTGTAGTTTTTACTACCTCTCCTATATGTGAAAAGCTCTTGAGTCCGCGTTGCTCGGATATTGCGAAAATGAGCTGCTCACTACGGTCTACCACATCGCTTGCAGTAAGCTCATCCTTCATCCCCATATCCATAATTTCGCTGGCTGACTCTATAAGTCTGCGGAGCGTCTTTTTATCTCGGGCAATCTCAATATATTGATCAAGATTTTCTTTCGTAAATACGTTCTGCGCAATCTTTGTAATATAGGCGATACCGCCTACGCTGTCGAGCTTATCACCAAGCTTTTCAGAAAGAGTTACCATATCAACGGGGATACCCTCTTCGAAAAGTTTGGAAATCGCATTAAATATTGTTTTATTTGCAGATAGATAAAAACAGTCAGCGTCAAGCTTGTCCATAGCTGAAATAAGAGCTACTTCGTCAAGAATCATATTACCGAGGATCGCTGCCTCTGCTTCTAAATTATATGGCATACTTCTGCCGATTGGCATATCCATATTATATCACCGTTTTTCTTGTAAATTTTATTGGGGATTTACCAGAACTGTTATTTTTGCGGAAATTTCGGGATACACCTTTATTTCCACAGTTGTTTCTCCGATAGTCTTTATGCCATCGGGAAGAACGATTTTTCTTTTATCTATGACGTGATGAAGCTGAAACTTTATTGCATCTGCAACATTCTGGTTTGTTATCTTACCGAAAAGCTTACCATTATCGCCTGCTTTTCCTGTGAGAACTACCTTCGCGCCCTCAAGGCTCTTGGCAATTTCCTTTGCCTTATCTATCTCCTGCTGCTTATGGTAAGCCGCAGCTTCATTTTTACCCTTTAAGTTATTAAGAACATCGGCAGTAGCAATTTCTGCCATCTTTTTAGGAAGAAGAAAGTTTCTTGCATAACCGTCGCTTGCTTCAACAACGTCTCCCTTCTTGCCATGTCCCTTGACATCCATTAAAAGTACTACTTTCATCTATGTTACATCCTTTCTTAATTGTTATTTAATTCGTCTATTGCATTCTTAAGCATTTCGCCTGCGTCTGCAACAGAGGTTCCTATAAGCTGTGCGCCTGCAGTCATCATATGACCGCCTCCGCCAAGCTTTTCGAGAATTACCTGAACATTAACCTCGCCTAAAGACCTGCCGCTGATTATTACAGTACCGTCATCACCACGCGCAACTACGAAGGATGCCTTGATGTCATTTATCTCAAGCATTTCGTCAGCCGCTTCTGCAACAACAATATGAGGAACAACACCAGAGAAAAGCGAAATTGCAATATTATTACTGTAAAGCTGTGCCTCCGTTACAATGCAAGCCTTAAGCTTATAATTGTCGATAGATTCGCGGAAAAGCTTTTTAACGTGCAGAGTGTCAACACCTGCAGAGCGCAAATAAGCTGCCGCTTCAAATGTTCTCACACCTGTTTTGAAAGTGAAGTTCTTTGTATCTACTGCAATACCTGCATAAAGCGCTTCAGCGTCTACTGTGGAAACCGAGTAATGACTGCTGAAATACTGCATCATTTCTGTTACCATTTCGCAAGTTGATGAAGCAAATGGTTCGTGATAAATAAGGTCAGCATCAGAAATAAAGCTCTCACTTCTTCTGTGATGGTCTATTACAACCTTTGTCTTCACTGCATCAATCAATTCGGGAAGCTCGGTATATTCAGGAATGTGCGTATCGCAAATAACGAGCAGTGTTTTAGGGGTGATATAATCGCGGAGACCCGACTTATTGATAAACATACCATCATGATAATGATTGCTTTCGATTTTCTTAAGAAGCATATGCACAGTATCGTCTTTTGTAAGCAAAAGGATTTTTGCATCCTTTTTGACATGGTGTGCCATACCTGCAACACCTATTGCTGCACCAATTGCATCCGCATCACTGTTTCTGTGTCCCATAATAAGAACATTGTCACAGTTTTCCATAAGTTCACGCAAATTGCGCGCCATTATTCTTGCTTTAACCTTTGTGTGCTTTTCAGTTTCCTTTGAATTTCCGCCAAAGTATCTGAATTTTCCATTCTCACGGATTACGACCTGGTCACCACCACGTCCAAGAGCCATTTCAAGAGCTTTTTTAGACGAGGTGTTATTTTTATTGAGAGTGTCAGACCCTATACCCACTCCAATACTTATTGTGGGGGGATTTTTCATTCCCTCATTAAATTCTTTTACTTTCTTGAGTATTTCGAACTTGTCGCTTATAAATCCATCAAGCTGCTTTTTAGTGAAAATGCAGAAGAACTTATCCTTTTCAAGTTTCTTCACAAGAGCTCCTGCATCCTGAAAATATCCAATGATGTTTTTATCAATAAGACTTACAACGTCGAGTCTTTCCTCTCCGTCCACGCTATTGATTGCTTCATCGTAGTTATCAACCATAATCTGTGCTACTGCACAGTGCGCGTTTTCAAGCTCTTTTCGAAGCGCGAGAAGCTCCGTTACATTTTCCATATAAATCATAATTGCGGCGTGGTCGGCAGTTTTTCTGCGGCGAACATTGGCGTGCACGCTATATGTTTGATTTCCTACCGTCACATTGATAGGCTTTTTAGGTGTTGCTTTATAAAGTTCTCGAATATTGATTTCGGGAATGAGTTCAAATATTTTCTTGTCGGTAATGCCCGAGAATACTTCTTTGAATGCAGAGTTGTACCATGCAATTGTCCCGTCAATTCTAATTCCTGCAATTGGGTTCATTGACTTAAAGAGCGCCTCGTTATTCTGGAGCTCATCCTCATCGCTTGCAACGTCGCCGATATATTCTTTCATCTTGCGCACTCTCGAAAAATGCCAGTACGCTTTTTCAAGAAGGATTATAACAGATGCCGCAATAATAAAGAATGCGACAACAAGATTTGTTTTAAGGAGGAAAAAAGAGCAGATTATAATTGCTACAGAAAAAACGGGTGTTAATGCACGGGGCATTGATTCAATCATCTCATTTTTTTGTTTCATAATCTCCACCGCCTTTTTTATCAGAGTCTTTCGGCAGTTTTCTGAAATTTGCAAAAGAGTCTACAAACGCTGCCAGTATATAAATCGGGAAAAAGTTGAATGCAATTATTATATGAACTATAAATCTCAAAAATTTAATTGAGATAGTTTTTCTAAGATAAAAATCCATAAGAGAAATTCCCGCAAAAAGCGCCATAGCTGAAAGAATAAATATCATATTAAGTACTACTGTGCTTACCATAATATTTTCTCCGCCAAAACCATAAAGCAACACCGCGACTAAAACCAAAGTTAAAATTGTGCATATGCGCGGCAACTTGATATGCGAAAATGAATGTATTTTCTGATGATTTGGCATTCTCCGCAGCGGTGCTGCTACTGCCCACATAACTATATAGGCAAGCACCATGGATGATATTATAAGCGCTGATGGAATTATCATTACAGTAAGATTTCTTATAAGTTCTGCCATGTGTTCCGGCGTAAACGACGAAGCTTGCTGCATATACTGCGGAAACTCAATAAATTGAGATAACAGTTCCGTTATTTCTTCTTTGGGCGGCACAAGCATATCCGCAAGGCTCATTCCATTTGCATTAGCAGTAGTTTTGGCGTATATAAGCTGAGGAGCAAGCATACCCAAAGTCGCAAGAGTAAGCCCCTGATAAAAATCTTTTCTTATGAAAAGACCTACTATACATCCCGTGGCAGAAAGCACAGCCTGAATACCAAGGACAAGACCTGAAAGCTCTCCTTCTACCCCATAGGAAGAAGCAAGAAACATTGCCGCTGCCACTGCAGTTAGCGAACTTACAACCGTGGGTAATGATCCGAATGCGATAAATGTCATCGCAATATTGTACGCACAAAAGATTGTTGCAAGAGTCGGCATACCGAATAATATCGGCAAAAGCGACATAAAAATTCTTATTATAAGTCCAAAGTTTAATTTATTTTCACGCATTGTTTTTTCCTCGTCTTGTGATAAATGCAAAATTATCCAGATTATCTATATTATAATACCACAGTTGCAAATTAATGTAAAGATATTTAAGAAGAAAATTTACACTTTAGAAATAGTATATTTATATTGATTTTACGGGCAATTTGTGTTACAATATCTCGAGAATATTTCCGTTTTGAAAGGGTGTTTTTATGAAAATAAGGGATGGTTATCTCCTGCGCAATGTTGCGGGAAAAAATATAGTTGTTTCAATCGGAAGCGATGTAAAGTTCAACGGAATGCTCACTCTTAACGATACGGGTGTGTTTTTTTGGAATCTTCTGCAAAAAGAGACTACAAAAGAAGAAATGCTTAAAGCAGTTCTTAAGGAATACGACGTGTCAAGCGATATAGCTTTGCAGGATATTGAAAACTTCATACTCAAGCTTCAGGAAACAAAAATTTTGGAGGACTGATTATGATTATTGATGAAAAGGTGCGGTTGCTCGCTGAAGAAGCAGAAAGAGAAATAGCACCATACTTCCACGAAATTGATGAAATAGCGCGCTTCAATCAGGAAAAAGTGCTTGACGCATTCATAAAAAACCGCGTTGGTGAAAACTGCCTTTATCCTACTACAGGCTACGGCTACGGAGATATCGGGAGAGACACTCTTGACGCTATTTATGCCGATATTTTCGGTGCAGAGGATGCTCTTGTGCGCCACAATATTGTAAATGGCACACACTGTCTTACCATTTCACTTTTTGCAGTTTTGCGCCCCGGAGACACTCTTCTTGCTGCAACAGGAAAGCCTTACGACACTCTCGAAGAGGTTATCGGTATCACAGGTAATAGTGGCGGAAGCTTAAAGGATTTCGGGGTTTCCTACAAGCAGGTTGACCTAATTGACGGAGACGTTGATTTAGAAGGAATTAAAAAGGCGCTTACTCCCGATGTAAAAGCTGTCATTCTCCAACGTTCAAAGGGATACGACTGGAGAGATACTTTAAGCTGTGAAAAGCTTGGAAAGGCAATTGAGTTCATTAAATCTCTGCGTCCCGATGTTTGTTGCATCGTAGATAATTGCTACGGTGAATTTGCAGAAAAAACAGAGCCTACGCAACACGGTGCTGATTTAGTAGTTGGTTCGCTCATCAAAAATACAGGCGGTTCTCTTGCACAGTCAGGCGGTTACATAGCAGGTAAAAAAGAGTATGTCGATCTTGCGGCATACAGACAGACCGCACCCGGTCTTGGTAAGGAATGCGGCGCAACGCTCGGTCAGAACAGATATATGTATCAGGGACTTTTTATGGCACCTCACATTGTTGCACAGGCAATTAAGAGCGCAGTCTTCTGCGGTGCTCTTATGCAGAAGCTTGGCTATGAGGTTAACCCTCTTCCCAATGCAAAGCATTATGATATTATACAGGCAGTTAAATTTAATGATAAGGACAAGCTCATTAAGTTCATTCAGGGAATACAGAAAGCGTCACCCGTTGACAGTTTTGCTATCCCGATGCCCTGGGATATGCCTGGCTATCAGCACGAGGTTATTATGGCTGCAGGCACATTTGTATCAGGCGCGAGCATTGAGCTTAGTGCGGATGCTCCTATTAAAGAGCCATACGTTGGATTTATTCAGGGAGGTATAACATACGAGAGTGCAAGACTTGCCATTATGAACGCTGCGGCAGAAATTTTGTAAAAGCGGATGTGATAAAGCAGCACAGACCGTAAAAACAAAAAGACTGATTGCTTCCTTCTTCCATCAATATTATTTCAGGTATTTTCTTCGTTTCTTTTATAGTTTATTGTGGGCATTCTCATTAGTCGAATGCCTCTTTTTTTAATTGTTTTTACTTCAGGCAAACGTCACCTCTCGACGTACCTTTGTACGCCTTCGGGATTCCGTTTACCCACTCTGCACTACTTTCTCCCATCCTACGCTACTGTGATTAAAGCCGCACATACTATAAAAACAAAATAGATAAAGCTCCGTTTTCATTTTGAAAACGGAGCTTTTATCATAACACCTTATAGCCTTGTTCTTCTACTGTTTTCTTGAGTTCCTCAAAAGGAATTTCTCTCTCGCTTTTAACTACTGCCTCGCCCTTTTCGTGGCTTGCAATTACCTCTGTTACACCATCTAAACCCTCAAGAGTAGTCTTTACCCTTGCCTCACAGTGAGGACACATCATACCTTCAATTTTAAGAACTGTTTCCATTGTTTTCTTATCCTTTCTCTTTTTATCTGTATTAAAGAAATTAAGTCTTAAGGCATTTGCTACCACAAAGAAGCTCGAAAAGCTCATCGCTGCCGCACCAAACATAGGATTAAGCTCCCATCCAAAAACTGAAATAAAGGCTCCTGCCGCGAGGGGTATTCCTACTAAATTATAGGAAAATGCCCAGAAGAGATTTTCGTGAATATTCTTTATAGTTGCTCTGCTTAATTTTATCGCAGTTACAACGTCTGCAAGGGTGCTTCTTGTAAGAACAATATCTGCAGATTCAATTGCAACATCGGTGCCTGCACCGATAGCAATACCGATATCTGCAGTAGTTAAAGCAGGTGCGTCGTTTATTCCGTCACCTACCATAATGGTTACGCCTTCTTTTTGAAGCTCTTTTATTGCTTTTTCCTTTCCGTCGGGAAGCACATCGGAAATAACATTATCTACACCGATTTGCTTTGCAATAGCTTTAGCTGTACGATTATTATCGCCTGTAAGCATTACCGTGCGTATTCCCATTCTTTTAAGCTTGGAGATTGCCTCTGTGCTGTCCTCCTTGAGAGTATCAGCAACAGCTATTATTCCAAGGAGTTTTTTGTTTTTAGCGAAAAGAATAGGGGTCTTCCCTTCCTCCGAAAGCTTTTCTAAAAGCTTTATTGTTTCGGAAGAAAGAGATGTTTCTTTCTCTATAAGAGCAATATTTCCGCCTAACAAAAGGTCTTCTCCTGCATAAGCTTTTACACCACTGCCCGTAAGCGACATAAACCCACGTACCTCATATGGCACTACTTTCTCTTCCTCGCATTTGATTACAATAGCCTTTGCAAGCGGATGCTCACTTTGTTTTTCAAGAGTATATGCCGCCTTCAAAAGCTCGTCTTTATCATCCGAAATAACATCTGTAACACGCGGCTGTCCTTTTGTGATAGTGCCTGTCTTATCAAGTGCAATAATTTTTGCCTGCCCTGTTCTTTCAAGAGCAAGAGATGTTTTGAACAAAATGCCCTTTTTCGCCCCTACGCCGCTGCCAACCATTATTGCAACAGGCGTTGCAAGGCCGAGTGCACACGGGCAGCTAATAACTAAAACACATATTCCGCGCGCAAGTGAAAAGCCGATACTTTTACCAAGAATAAGCCAGATAAGGGTTGTTATAACGGCTATAACAATTACCACAGGAACGAATATTCCCGAAACTTTATCTGCAATTCTTGAGATGGGGGCTTTTGTAGAAGCGGCATCGCTTACCATCTTAATGATTTTGTAGAGCGTTGTGTCCTCTCCAACACTCGTCGCTCTACACTTAAGGTAGCCTGCCTTGTTTATGGTTGCCTGCCAGACTTTGTCACCAACGTTTTTATCTATAGGCATACTTTCCCCTGTCAGTGCAGATTCATCAACAGAGCTGCTTCCTTCTGTAACAACGCCATCGGCAGGAACACTTTTTCCTGGAGTGAGAATAAATATGTCACCTGAAACGATTTCACTTGCCTTAATTATGACTTCTTTTCCGTCACGGATGACGGTTGCAGTTTTAGGAGCAAGGTCCATCAGGCTTTTAATTGCATTTGTCGTTTTTCCTTTTGAATGTGCCTCGAGCATTTTGCCGACGGTAATAAGAGTAAGTATCATTGCGGCAGATTCAAAGTAAAACTCGTGAGAGAGTTCGTGAACAAGGGTGTAATTACCCTTATAAGAGGCATCCGCCATTACAAAAAGCACACACGTACTGTAAATAAAAGCGGCAAGCGACCCCATTGAAACAAGCACATCCATATTGGGGGCCTTATGTCGAAGACTTTTATAGCCGCTTATAAAAAATTTTTGATTTATAAGCATCACTATGCCAGAAAGAAGCATCTGCATTATTCCTATTGTAATGGGATTATCTTTGAAGATGCCGAAATACTCAATTCCAAAGAGCATCTTACCCATAGAAAAATACATAAGAATCAGCAAAATTGCTATTGAAAAAATCAGTCGCCTTTTTATTGAATCAGTTTCATTATCAAAGGAATTGGTTTCCTCTTTTTTTCCTTCTTTACTTGCTCCATAGCCTGCATCTATGACTGCATTTATTATATCTTCCTCTTTCGCGCTTCCTTCAACCATCATTGAATTCGTTAAGAGGTTTACAGAGCAGCTTTCCACACCTTCAAGCGTGGATACTGCTTTTTCTACTCGAGCACTGCATGCGGCACAGCTCATTCCGGAAATATTATATTTATCCATTATCTTTCATCGCCTTTTTCCTCTTGCATTGAGATTATCTTGTCAGCCTCTTCCCGAGTAATATACTTTTCACTCACCATTGCTTCAACAACTGTTTTTTGCCTCTTTTTTGCAAGGGTTGGATTTGAATTAAGTGAATACGCCGAGGGAGCATTAGGTAATCCTGCAAGAATTGTTGCTTCGTAATCTGTAAGTTCATCGGGCTTTTTACCGAAATAATCTTTTGATGCATCGGCAATATTATAATTTCCGCTGCCGTAATAGATAACATTGAAATAAAGCTCAAGAATCTCATTTTTTGTAAAAGTCTTTTCGATGTCATTGGCAACAAAGGTTTCTGCTATTTTTCTGCTTAAGCTGTCGTCACCCATAAAATAGATGTTTTTGGCAAGCTGTTGGGTAATAGAGCTTCCGCCTTCAGAAAAAGTCTTTTTCTCAAAATTCTTTTTCATCGCACGAATAATACCTATAAAATCAATACCCTTATGCTTATAAAAACGCCTGTCCTCGACTGCTACAATCGCATTTACAAAGGTTTTTGAAATTTCGTCAATCGGTGTAAAGCTTTCCTGTGTTTTTATGTTAGTGGCGGCTGTTTCAAGGGGCATAAGACTTACTGCCTGCTTATATTTCCCCCATCCCCCCGCAATTACTACTGCAAGGACGAGAATAATTATAATGAGTATAAATGTAAGAGTCTTCTTAATCAGTTTCACAGCCACCCCTCCTTTTTTGTATTAAAGAGCAATATCGTCTATTTCCTTAAGCTCTTCTTTGGTGAAAATGATATTTTCTGTCATTTTAAGATTTTCTGTTATCTGCTCGGGTTTTGAAGCTCCTATAAGAACGCTCGTTACACCCTCTTTACTATACACCCACGAAAGTGCCATCTGCGCAAGGGTCTGTCCTCTTCTCCGGGCAATTTCATTGAGCTTCTTGATTTTTTCAATCTTTTCTTCTGTGATGGAAGCTTCTTTAAGAAATCTCCCGTCTGTTCGCACGCGGCTATCCTCGGGAATTCCGCAAAGATAACGATTCGTAAGAAGCCCCTGTGCGAGAGGACTGAAAATAATAAGTCCCTTTTTGCGTTCAATCGCACTATCAATAAGACCGTTGTTCTCAATCGTTCTGTCAAAAATCGAATATCTGTTCTGATTTATGACGAAGGGACAGTGAAGCTCGTTTAGAATGTCCGCCGCTTTTTCCATCGTTTCTCCGTCGTAATTTGAAAGGCCAACGTAAAGCGCCTTGCCGCTTTTTACTATTTGGTCAAGCGTCCACATAGTTTCGTAAAGCGGTGTATCAGGGTCCATTCTGTGATGATAAAAAATATCAACGTAGTCAAGCTTCATTCTTTTAAGACTCTGGTCAAGACTCGAAATCAGATATTTTCTGCTTCCCCAATCCCCATAAGGTCCTTCCCACATATAGTAACCTGCTTTTGTGCTGATTACCATCTGGTCGCGGTAGCTTTTCATATGGTCTTGTAATATCTTACCGAAATTGGTTTCTGCACTGCCAGCTGCAGGACCATAGTTGTTTGCAAGGTCAAAATGCGTTATCCCGTTGTCAAACGCAGTAAAGCACATTTTAGCCATATTGTCAAAATCGGCATTATCTCCAAAGTTGTGCCACAGTCCAAGCGAAACGGATGGAAGCTTTAATCCGCTTTCGCCACATTTTCTGTACTCTGCCCCATTATATCTTTCCAAATTTGCGTTATAGGTCATAAAATCATTCCTTTTCGATTATTTTTTGCTTTTCTGTTCGTGCATAGCAAGTGCCGAAAAGCCGTTTTTGAATCTGTCACCAAAATCATACCCACGAAGAGGCGAAGAAATACCAAGGAGTTTTTCTTTATAGAATTCCGACTTTGAAAGGGCTTCCCTATCCTCTTCATTCAGTTTTGAAAGTGTTTTATAGTAGGTATAATTAAGGGTATCCACACCATGCTGAAGCTGCTCGTAATCTTCCTTAAGACTCGCGCTTTCTTCACCTTTTATATATTCGGCAAAATCATTAAGGCATGCCTCGTAGCGCTCACACATTTCCCTAAGAGACGGACCTGCCTGATAGTCATCCTCGCGGTAATCGAGCTTTGAATGTTTAAGCGGGAAGAATGAGGTATCCTCGTCGTTGAGGAATCTGAAGTGGGCACGAGTTTTGCCTTCAAGCGCCTGATAATGCTTTATATACTTACAGTTTGCACCTGCTTCCTCAAGCTCTTTATAAATTGCCTTCATTTTCTCTGCGTGCTTACCATATCTTGCAGTAAAATACTCGTCAATAAGTTTTTGAGCGACAGCATTTACATTCCACATAAGCTTTGCAAAGAGGTGATTATTGAGAGCCTGAACTCCCCAGCATCTTCCGAGCATAT
>JAZNTQ010000063.1:0-4554 GCA_045591865.1 Clostridia bacterium | reverse complement strand
GAACAATCCCTCAGTCAGCTTCGCTGACAGCTCCCTTTACACAAGGGAGCCTTTTTTTGTTCACCTATAACTTGTCAATTTTCCTGACAAGCACTGACTTAATCAAAGACAACAAGATTTTTGCCAAAAGCAACGCAAAGGCACTTTTGACATTGGCATATCAAAAGCACACTTGCTTACCTTCCGGGAGGTCAAAAAAGCCTCCCCTGTGTAAGGGGAGGTGGCTCGCGCAGCGAGACGGAGGGATTGTAAAAGGTTAGATTATCGCTCAAAACAATCCCTCAGTCAGCTTCGCTGACAGCTCCCTTTACACAAGGGAGCGTTTGGTTTGTGCAAGCCGTTTATTTGCAAATAGACGGAAATTGGGTTGTAGTCTTTAATTAAGGCATACGAAGCACTGCATTTGTGTCCACAAATGCAAAATACGGCATCCCCTTTCGAGATATGCCGTATTTTTGAAAACTGTCCTTAAGAGTACCGCCCTTTGGCCTCTGTCCTTTTTTGTTTATAGAAAAATATATTTCTGTTATTTGAAATAGGTTTCACCCTTCAAAATAACAATGAACATTTGACTGATCTGGGAATCCGTCATGCGTGAAAAAAGGTCTTCCACGTATTCCTCAGCACTGTCGTATCCGTATTTTTCAAGCTTCTCCTCAGAGAGATTTTTTCTTACGTAATCAACAAGAAATTCTTTTCTTCCGCTCTCGCTGTAGGGCACAAGATAAGATATTACCGAGCTTTTCTTCATAATGCTTTCTCCATCGGGAAGCATTACGTCGTCGCAATCAAGCTCGCAAACTGTTTTGCCTTTTTTATCGACTACCTTATACACTACCTCACCTTCTATGAGGTCGATGGCGATAGCATATCCGTCATTGTAGCAATTACTAACGTAAGCGTGGCCCTCTCCGACTGTCTTGCCCTTCTTGTTGATGAATTTATATTGGTCGTCGTCCAGCGTGTAGACTCTCGCAATACCGCAGTCGGAAAAGCTGTGCGCTACCGAATAATCAAGGCTGATGGCTATCTCTCCCTTGCGGTTTATATATCCGTAATATCCTTCCTTGTTTACAACTGGCAGAAGTCCGTTATCAGAGAATATATAGTCTGTATAACGCCATCCGGTGTCTTCATTTACCGAAAACATTTCTTTTCCATATTCATCGAAGAAAAAGTAGGATTTTTCATCATTGCTCGTTGCAATAAATCCGTGAGTGCTTAAAGCATAAGACTCTGAACCGTAGTTTATAATATCTAAAGAATAAATGGATCTGTAATCACCCGGCTCGAGAACTACCTTTCCTCTGGAGTTAATAATGCCCCACTGTCCGTCCTTCTTAAAGGGTGAAAGTCCGTTTTCTGTAAAGAAAAGGAAATCGTCGTAAATTGCATCAGTTATTTTTTTGCCTTTTATAGTTATGATTCCAAATTTGTTATTTTCTCTATAACAGCCGATACCGTCCGAATTAAATCCGCCAAGACCGTCAATATCATCTGTCATCTTAAGAATTTCCTTGCCATTTTCGTTGATGATTCCAACCTTATCTCCATCATCTACGACCATTAAGCCCACATTGTTTAACCAATAGATGCGATCGTATTTACTGTTCAGATATTCTCCTTTTTTATTGAACAAGCAAGCATTGCCCTCGTAAGGGGAGGCAATGATAACATCCTCGTATATTTCTATTACCTTATATTCACACTCTAAGACAAGATTACCCTTTTCATCTATCACGCCGCATTTTCCATCCTTGTTTCTGACTTTCGCAAGTCCGAAGCTAAGGAAGGAGTCTGCTGCAGAATATTCTGTATCTATAACCGTCTCGCCCTTTTTGTTTATGTAGCCGTAATAAAGCTCACCGTCTTTGTCATACTGTCCTACAAGAGCAAGACCGTTTTCGGTAAAGTTATACGCCACGTCGAATTTGGGCTCAATAACGTACTCGCCCTTCTTGTTTACGTATCCCCATTTACCATCGTTCTTGACGCAGAGAAGCTTTTCGTTGAAAAGGTATTCTGCATCGGGCTCGGGCTTTAAGAACGCGTTATATATAACAACACCAATAATTATAATGGCAGAGATAAGAATAGCCGCAGCTCCTATATATATAGGGAGCATAGGATTAGTCTTTTTATCTGTTTTTTGGGGAGTTATGTTCTCATTTTTTTCGTTATTTTCAAATTGCTCACTCATAACAAAACCTCCTTTATTAATCAATTACATTATACCTCATTTCGTTAATATTGTCAATATTTTCAACAAACTGTAAATTTTAACATAACCTGAACGTTTAGTTATTATATATTTAATAATAGGGGTATATTATTACAAGCAAAGAAAAAATCGGGAGGTCCAAATGAGGTATTTGTGGGGGATCGTCATCGGTTATCTTCTTGGGTCTATTAGTCCGACTTACTTGTTTTCGATGATAAAAAACATAGATATGCGAAAAAGCGGCACGGGAAATCTCGGCGCGACGAACGCTATGCTGACGCTTGGAAAAGGATTTGGCGTCGCTGTTATGATATTTGATATAGCAAAGGCTTTTGTGCCCGTTCTTATATGCAAAATACTGCACGACGACGACCATATTCTGATGCTGTCGGTGGGGCTTGCGGCAGTAGTAGGACACGCCTTCCCGTTTTATCTGAAATTCAAGGGCGGCAAGGGAGTGGCAACTCTCGCGGGGCTTGTTTTGGCTTATAATCCGCTTATGTTTAATGCTTTTCTGTTGCGGCGCGCTGTTTGTTCTTGTTTTCCGCTACGTGTTCGCCCTGCCAATATCCGCGGCGGTGATCTTTCCCGTTTTAGTTGGAATATATACGAGATCCCTCGTACCCACGCTGCTATCCATAGCAATCGGAGCGGTTGTAATTTTCAGACACAAGAAAAATTTTGAGCGCGTGCTGGACGGCACGGAAATAAAGATCACGGACTATTTCAAGGGAAATTACAAAGTGCAAAGAGTTGAGAAAAGAAAGAGAAAATAAAATAAACGCTTAAAAATCGGCAGAGATATTGCGTCTCTGCCGATTTTGTGATATAATATGGTCGGTGATGTAAATGGACAAGAAAAATTTGCCGAAGAGGAAACACCCTAGGCTTGATAATTTTGATTACAGTTCTATCGGCGCATATTTCATAACGATATGTACCCAGGACAGAAAATGCTTATTTTCTCGCGTGGTAGGGCGGGGGCTTGCTCCCGCCGAAACAAAAGGGATAGAATATACCACATTTGGCATAATTGCAGAGCAACAATTACTGTCCCTTGAAGAACGTTATTCTTGCCTTGCGATAGATAAATATGTGATTATGCCTAATCATATTCATATAATTCTGATTTTGAATAATGATGCGGCGGGAGCAAGCCCCCGCCCTACGATTATGGATATCTTATGTACATATAAATCTTTAACAACAAGGGAATGTAAAAAGATTGGATTTAATGGCAAATTATTTCAAACCTCGTTTTTTGAACACATTATACGGGATAGAAAAGATTACGAAACCAGAATTAAATACATCCACGAAAACCCTATGCGTTGGTACTACGACGAATTATACGAAGAGAAATAAATAGAATTTTGAAACAAAATCAGGAGGGATTTATGCTAAAACGAATTGCAATTTTGATATTGATAATTACAATTTCAATAATGGCCACCTCCTGCTCTCCGTCATCGGCATACGGTGTATGGAAGGGTATGTGTGATGAATATCCTGACCAAAAGGGAAAGGTTCAGATTATATCCGATAATGATGAGGGCGATTATCACGTTGAATATGAAGGCGTCCGTTATAATATCGACAAATTAGGGCTATTTAAAGTAAAGGAGAATATCCATGGAACTCATGAAGGTGATGTTCTCGTTGGTTGGGATTCGTTCCCGTTTGGCATTGGGTACTTAGATAAATATTATTCATATACAAGTGACAATCCGGTTTTCATTTACATATCAAGGTATGACGAATTGTATTTGCGAAATGATTACAATTATGAAGCAGATACGTTCATACTTGAAGGCACCGACACGGAATTTGTTTTTTCGGATATGCTTACTTTATCAAGCGCTTTCTCATATGATTTTACATATCTTTATCCGAACGAATTGGATATTACTCTGTATTCGGTAATCTACCCTCGTCTTGAAATTCCATTAAGGATATTTTGCGTAAATGACGTTTGGTTTGCCGGCGGAAACTCCAATTCCGCCTTGTTTGAGGTTTCCGATGAATTTTTGAGCTTGTTAAACATAGATAACTGAATTTAATTTAGCTTGAATTAATAAACGGGTTGGCAAATGCCAACCCGTTTATTTTTATATTTTATTCCGGCTCGATGAGTCCGTAATTTCCGTCTTTTCTCTTATATACCACGCAGGTCTTATCTGTCTCGGCGTCGTTGAATACGAAGAAGGTGTGTCCGAGCAGGTTCATCTGCAAAATTGCTTCCTCGACCGACATGGGAGTATACTCAAATCTCTTGGTCTTGATAACGACTGCTTCTTCCTCCTCAAGCTCTGCTCCTGCCCAGTCCATATTTG
>JAZNTQ010000062.1:0-9275 GCA_045591865.1 Clostridia bacterium | reverse complement strand
CAGCAAAAGTTTATCGTTTGGGGACGGGTCATTTTTGTTACGCCTTCGGCTAACAAAAGCCACCCCATCCCCGTGCTCCCAACGGCAGGGGAGAAAGAATTAAGTTTATTAAATTTTTTAACATATTTGGAGGTATAAAATCATGGCAAAAATTATTGGTATTGACTTGGGTACAACTAATTCATGCGTAGCAGTAATGGAGGGCGGTGAGCCTACCGTTATCGCTAACGCAGAGGGCGCAAGAACTACTCCCTCGGTTGTAGCTTTCACAAAGACAGGTGAAAGACTTGTAGGTCAGGTTGCGAAACGTCAGGCAGTTACAAATCCTGACAGAACAGTTATCTCAATCAAGAGAGAAATGGGCACAAATTATAAGGTAAATATTGACGACAAGAGCTACACACCCCCCGAAATCAGCTCAATGGTACTTGCAAAGCTCAAGGCTGATGCTGAAAGCTACCTTGGAGAAAGCGTTTCACAGGCAGTAATCACAGTTCCTGCATATTTCTCTGATGCACAGCGTCAGGCAACAAAGGATGCAGGTAAGATTGCAGGTCTTGAAGTTCTCCGTATTATAAACGAGCCTACTGCAGCAGCATTTGCTTACGGTATGGATAAGGAAAACGACCAGAAGATTATGGTTTATGACCTTGGCGGCGGTACATTCGACGTATCAATTCTTGATATCGGCGACGGCGTTTTCGAGGTTCTTGCTACAAATGGTGACACTCGTCTCGGCGGTGACGATTTTGACGAAGCTATCATTAACTACCTCGTAGCAGAATTCAAGAAGGAAAGCGGTATCGACCTTTCGAGCGACCGTATGGCTATGCAGCGCCTTAAGGAAGCTGCTGAAAAGGCAAAGATTGAGCTTTCAGGCGTTACCACAAGTGCAATCAATCTTCCTTTCATCACAGCAGACGCATCAGGTCCCAAGCATCTTGACATAACACTTACAAGAGCAAAGTTCAATGAGCTTACTGCAAATCTTGTAGAGCGCACAATTATCCCCACAAAGAAGGCACTTTCTGATGCAGGTCTTTCTGCAGGCGAGATTGACAAGGTTTTGATGGTTGGCGGTTCAAGCCGTATCCCTGCAGTTAACGAAGCAGTACAGAAGCTTATCGGCAAAGAGCCTCACAAGGGTATCAACCCCGATGAATGTGTTGCACTCGGTGCGGCTATTCAGGCAGGCGTACTCGGCGGCGACGTTAAGGACATCGTTCTTCTTGACGTAACACCTCTTTCACTCGGTATCGAAACAATGGGCGGCGTTTGCACACGCCTTATCGAAAGAAATACAACTATACCCACAAAGAAGAGCCAGATTTTCTCAACTGCTGCTGACAATCAGACAAGCGTTGATATTCACGTTCTTCAGGGCGAAAGAGAAATGGCGGCAGATAATAAGACTATCGGCAACTTTATGCTTTCAGGTATTGCACCTGCTCCCCGTGGAGTTCCGCAGATTGAGGTTACATTCGATATTGACGCAAATGGTATCGTAAATGTAAGCGCAAAGGACCTCGGCACAGGGCAGGAGCAGAAGATTACAATTACTGCTTCTTCAAACCTTTCAGACGAAGATATCGACAAGGCAGTAAAGGAAGCAGAGCAGTACGCTGCAGAGGATAAGAAGCGCAAGGAAGCTATCGAAATCCGTAATAATGCGGACCAGCTTGTTTACCAGAGCGAAAAGGCTCTTTCAGAGCTTGGCGATAAGGTAGAGCAGGCAGAAAAGGATGCAGTGCAGGCAGAAATTGACAAGGTTAAGGAAGCTCTTAAAGGCGACAACACAGACCTTATTAAAGAGGCAACTGATGCACTTCAGCAGAAGTTCTACGAAATCAGCCAGAAGCTCTACGCACAGGCTAATCCTCAGGGACAGCCAGGTGCAGACGCACAGCAGGGCGCAAATGGCGAAAATGTGTACGACGCAGACTTTACTGACACAACTGAAAACTAATAAAAAAGGCAGAGTGGGAAATATATTCCCACTCTGCTAAACTTGAATATAGAGGTTTGTTATGGCTGAAAAAAGAGATTATTATGAAGTCCTCGGCGTACAAAAAGGCGCCTCGGACGATGAAATAAAAAAAGCATACCGAAAGCTTGCCAAAAAGTATCATCCCGACCTTAACAAAGACAATCCCGAAGCCGCAGATAAGTTCAAGGAAGCGGCAGAGGCGTATGACGTTTTAAGCGACAGCGAAAAACGTAGCCGTTACGACCAGTTCGGTCACGCGGGCGTTGACCCTAATGGCTTTGGCGGCGGTGGCGCAGGCGGAGGCTTTGGAGGTTTCGGCGGTTTTGATATGGGCGACATCTTTGAAAGCTTCTTTGGTGGAGGTTTCGGCGGAAGTTCTTCCCGCAGAAGCGGTCCCGCACGCGGACGCGACATTCAGCAGGCAATAGAGCTTACCTTTGAAGAGGCGGCATTCGGTTGCAAAAAGAAAGTGACCATAATCCGTGGAGAAAGCTGTGACGATTGTGGTGGCAGCGGTGCTAAAAAGGGTACATCTCCCGTGAAATGTGCGCGTTGCGGAGGCACAGGCCAGATGAGAACTGTTCAGCAGACGCCTTTCGGTCAGTTTGCTTCAACAACAACGTGTAACCAGTGCGGCGGCAGAGGTACAACAATTTCCGACCCGTGTCCCACCTGTAACGGTAGCGGACAGAACAGGAAAAAGCGCGAGCTTGAGGTAAATATTCCTGCAGGCATCGACCACGGGCAGACAGTTTCCGTGCGTGGTCAGGGTGAGGCAGGACTTCGCGGAGGCCCGAGCGGTGACCTTCTCGTAACTATTTATGTAAAGCAGAGCAGCGTCTTTACAAGAGAGGGTAACAACGTCTACATAGACGTGCCGATAACCTTCGTTCAGGCAACGCTCGGCTGTGAAATTGAAATTCCCACAATCGACGGCAAGGTAACACAGCGTATTCCAGAGGGAACGCAGCATGGAACAAAGTTCCGTCTTAAAGGACGCGGTATTCCGTCAATCCGTGGCGGTGTGCGTGGCGACCAGTACGTGCGCGTGGTTGTGGAAATTCCTAAAAATCTTTCTTCAAAGCAGCGCGAAATACTTGAGCAGTTCGCCCAGGAAACGAGCGACAAAAACTATAATCAGAAAAGAAAATTCAGCGAAAAGCTGAAGGAGTATTTTAAGAACTGAAAGGAAATATAGCTATGGATTGGCTTGCAGTAAGCATATACACAACTCCCGAGGGTATCGACCCCCTTTGCGGAAGATTATATAACCTCGGCATCACAGGGGTGGAAATTCAGGACAAGGACGATTTTGAAGATTTCCTTGAAAACAACAAGCAGTACTGGGACTATGTCGATGAGGAGCTTCGCGAAAAAATGAACGGGGAAACCCGTGTCAAGATATATGTAAGCGACAACGAAATCGGGCACAAGCAGCTCCAGAGCGTGCGTGACGACCTTGTTTCCTTCAAGAGTCTCGATAAGGAAAACCTGTTCGGCTCGCTTCGGGTGGAGATTGACACGATGCACGAAGAGGACTGGGAAAACAACTGGAAGCAGTATTTTAAGCCCATCCATGTAGGAGACCGCCTTATCATAAAGCCCGAATGGGAGAAGATAGAGGACGCAGAGGATAAAATCGTGTTTAATATCGACCCCGGTATGACCTTTGGCAGCGGTCAGCACGAAACTACCCGTCTTTGCGTTGAAACTCTCGACACCACCGTAAAAAAGGGCGACAAGGTGCTTGACCTCGGTTGCGGAAGCGGAATACTCTCCATTATTGCACTTATGCTTGGCGCAGAGAGTGCGAGAGCGGTTGATATTGACCCCAACTGCAAGAAAATTGCATACAGTAATGCCGCGCTCAATGGTATAGGTGAGGATATTTATACCGTTCTGGACGGCAATATATTAACTGACGAGGAATTTAAGTCATCCACCGAAAAGAGCGGTCCTTATGATATCGTTGTGGCAAATATCGTGGCAGACGTTATCATTCCTCTTGCAAAGGACGTAAGAAGGTACTTAAAGACTGGCGGTACATTTATCGCAAGCGGTATTATAGAAATGCGTATTGATGAGGTAAAGGAAGCCATTGAAAAAGAAGGCTTTGAAATTTTAGAAATCAAAAAGGAAAACGACTGGTACTGCATCATTTCCAAGTAAGGTGATATTATGGCTAATTTCTACATAGATAAAAGTGATATAACTGAAAATCGTGCTACCATAACGGGTGAAGAGGCAGTTCATATCAGCCGTGTTCTTCGTATGAAAAAGGGCGACAATGTAACCCTTTGCGACGGTGAGGGAACATTCTACGAAGCAACTCTTTCAGAATTTTCTGAAAAAAGTGTTGCTGCCGAGATAACTTCTTCGCGCAGGGCGGAAACAGAGCCGGAAGTAAAGCTCACCATTTTTCAGGGTGTGCCGAAAAATCCCAAGCTTGAAACAATTGTGCAGAAGCTTACGGAAATCGGCGTGGTAAAAATTGTGCCCGTGAATACAAAAAGAGCAGTTGCCAAGCTTGATAAATCGGCAAAGGTAGAAAGGCTCCGTAAAATCGCGCGCGAGGCGGCAAAGCAGAGCAAACGTGGCATCGTGCCCGAGGTAACTGACTCTATAAGCTTTAAGGAAGCTGTTAAAGAGGCAAGTGAGGCAGACCTTTCGATAATAGCCTACGAGGAAGAGGTAGAAACCTCTCTTAAAATGGCTCTTTCAGGGAAAACTCCAAAGACAGTTTCCGTTATGATCGGTCCCGAGGGCGGCTTTGAAAAAGAGGAAGTAGAGCTTGCAAAGGAAAATGGACTTATAAGCGTGACTCTTGGTAAGCGCATACTTCGTACTGAAACTGCACCTCTGGCGGTAAGCGCCATAGTCCTCTACGAGCTTGGTGAAATGCAATGATTAAGCTTTACTATACGGATAAAAAAGTAAAGAGCGAGGACTTTATAAAAAAAGCACTCTTTCTTTATAGCGGAAAAAGTGATTTTGTAATAAGGAAAACGCCAAATGGAAAACCTTTTGCGGACGGAATAAGCTTTTCCCTGTCTCATACGGACGGACTCACCGTCTGCGCAGTAAGTGACAAAAACGTCGGCGTTGACGCCGAGAAAATCCGCCCCGTCAGAGGAGGGGAAAGGATTGTAAAGCGCTTTTTAGGAAGGTGCGAAAAAAATCTTACCGACGAGGCGTTCCTCTGTATGTGGACACAGTTTGAAAGCAAAGTAAAGCTTTTCGGCGAGAGAATAATCTCGTGCGAAAAGGCAAAAACAAAAGAAGTTTATAATGAAACCTTTTTACTGGGAGAGCACATTATTTCTGTCTCTGCCGAGGAAGAGGAAGATATAATAAAGGAGAAAATAAGTATGGCAGTTTTAAGAAAAGCAGATATAATGCTTCCCAAAAAGTGTGACCTTACAAAGTGGAGCGTGGTGGCGTGTGACCAGTACACATCCCAGCCCGAATACTGGGAAAAGGCACAGGAATTCGTAGGTAACAGTCCCAGTACGCTCAACCTTGTGTACCCCGAGGCATTCTTGTCACAGGGAGACAGCAGAATTGAAAAAATCAATAAGACAATGCAGGAATATGTTGAAAGCGGAGTATTTGAAACTTACGAAAACTGCCTTATATACATAGAAAGAGTCCTCTCGGACGGTCGTGTAAGAAAAGGAATCGTAGGCGCAGTTGACCTTGAGGCGTATGACTACACAAAAGGCTCTAAAACTGCTATCCGTGCGACAGAGGGCACAGTTCTTGAAAGAATCCCTCCGCGCGTAAAAATCCGTGAGAACGCTCCTCTTGAGCTTCCTCACGTTATGCTTCTTATCGACGATAGCAAAAAGGAAATCATTGAAAATGTGAAAAAGGGCGAAAAGCTCTATGATTTCCCCCTTATGGCAGACGGAGGACATCTTCGAGGATATCTTGTGGAGGATGCGGACGCATTTTTGGAAAAGGTAGAAAAATTCGCTGAAAATGTTGCTGACGGACTCATTTACGCAGTTGGTGACGGAAATCACTCTCTCGCAACTGCAAAGACCTGCTGGGAAAACCTCAAGAAAAATCTCACCGAAGCGGAAAGGGAAAGTCATCCTGCACGTTTCTGCCTTGTGGAAATTGAAAATATCCACGATGATGTGCTCGAATTTGAGCCTATTCACCGCGTGGTATTCGGCATAGATAAAGAGGACGAATTTATTGCAGAGTTCAAGAAAAACCTCGGATGTGCCACCTGTGGTGACGGTCAGGAAATCGTTATTGTAAAGGGCGACAAAAAGGAAAAGCTCGTTATGACAAATGTTTCAAGCCCTCTTGCAGTAGGTACACTTCAGAAGTATCTTGATACTCTTTCTTATGAGGTGGACTACATCCACGGCGAAGACGTTGTAGAAGAACTTTCAAAGAAAGAGGGCGCAGTAGGATTTCTTCTTCCCAAACCTGAAAAGAGCAGCCTTTTCGAGACAGTTATAAAGGACGGAGCACTTCCAAGAAAGACATTTTCTATGGGAGAAGCAAACGAAAAGAGATTCTATATGGAAGCAAAGAAGATTAAGGCTTGATTAAATCGCGCAGAACACAAAACGCGTAATAATTATGCTGGGTGATTTTATTAAATATACGAACATCAATTCTTTGATTGTGTAAGGAAAGGAGTCCCTAAAAGGGACTCCTTGATTTTTTGCGTTTTGTTACGAACAAGCTTCACCTCTCGCTGTACCTTTGTACAGCTTCGGGTAACCCCTTCGGGTTCAGTTTGTCCGTTCTACACAATTTTCTCTGCGCCTTTTACGGCTGATTAAATTGCGCAGAACACAAAAAAAGAGAATTCGAACTTCGAATTCTCTTTTTGTTATTTTCTGTCCTTAAAGGTACTTTCGCCCAACAAATAATCACAGCTGACATTATATAACCTTGATAAAGCTATGATGTGATGGGTTGGAATTTCGTTTGTACCATTTTCATATCTGGAATATACTTGTTGTGTTGTGTTTAGATGTGCGGCAACTTCTTTTTGACTTAAGTCGTTGTCTTCGCGTAATTCCTTTAATCTTTCTACATATGAATTCATTTTCCCACCTCGGAAAAATTTTATCATATGTTTGAAAAATATGTTGATTTTACACCTGAAGTGGTGTAAAATATTGTTTGCAGGTATTTTTCCTGCTGTCGCTAAACAGCGAAAAAGGTAATGTGATTTTCATCACATTACCTTTTTTGTGCATAAAACCAATTATAAAAAATGACAAAAATAGACTTGATTTTCGGCAAAGGGTGTGATATAGTGAAACAAAAGGCGAACAAATGTTTTAATCCCAAAAGAAAAAGTACATCAGAAAACTACGGCAATAGTTAACCAATGTACTAAATCACGGATATGCAAAAGCAAATCCTAACCTATTTGTATTTTAGCATATCCGTAAATTAAAAGCAATAAAAATTTATTTACGGAGGCGAAAAATAATGAATCGATGTCAGCGATGTAATCGCGAATTGTCTGACCCATATGCCAATTACGGCTGGAGATGCGCAGAAATATTGGGTATATCTGAAAATATTTCTGATATCGGGGAAGATATCTTGAGAAAACTTGAAAATGGAATTGAAAAAGCAGATAATCTTTTCAAGGAAAGCAATTTCAATTTCACAGACAAGCAGTGGGAAAACCTATACCATTCCTTTGCAAAAATGTCATTATGGGATGGCGTAGATGATAAGAAAGTAAAAGAGGCAAGAAAAGAAAGCTATTCAGCAATAAATGATAAGAGGACAAAGGCTGAAAAAATTGTGGATACGCTTGCAGAATATTATCAAAGTACCATAGGGAAAACCCCTATACATAATGACATAAATGAAAAAAATGATAATATTTGGAAGACGGGAGCTTTGGCTTTGGATTTAGCAGGATACCACTTATCAAGTGATTTGTTGAAATTAGCAGCAAGCGGAAGCGGAAATAAATATATAGCAAAAGAGGGAAGCTATGCTTCGGAATTATTAAAAAATGATAAGGGATTAAATGATTTTGTAAAAAGTGAAATTCTGAAATGTGCAAAAGACCAAAAAAGCCCGATAGTTTTAATACCGGATGCAACGTATGAAATTCCGCTTAGAAATGGAGATTTAGGAGCTTCGTTGCACAATATTGACCTTTATATAGATGCAAGAAAGGGAAGAGATGGAAAGTGGAATGCAATAGTAAAAGTAACCGATGAATTCGATTTTACGGAAATAGTAAATCCTCATGAAAAAGCCACAAAAACGGAAAGCTTATTATGGATGGCTAATGATATAGCAACTGCAAGTTCGAAAATGGGGCTTTTAGATCCTGTCAATGTTGAGATAACCTATTCTAAAAAATATTAAAGGAGTGGTTTTATGAAAAAAATGTTGGTTTTATTGGTCGTAATATCTGTTCTTATAAGCGCTTGTGGAGGTGGAGGAAGTAGCCTTGAATATGGGATGTGGAAGGATACAGAAGCTGCTTTTGGCAATGGTAATTATCAAATACTGCACGGCTATAGAGATGATACTGAGATTAGTATCCTTTATAATTGCAAGCACAAGAGGGAAGTTGTGTCAAATGTTGAAAGTTATGTGGAAAAAGATAATTATGTTTTCTTTGTGGGTAATTACCGTAAAAAGAAAGTTCTTTGTAAGTTGAACGTAGAGACTAATTTACTCTCTTACTATGCAGAGGAAATCAGTAGCGAGCATTTCAACATATATTTTGATACTGTGATTGAAGATAAGCAATTTGAATTATTATCATCGTTTGATGATTTTAGTGAGGAAGATAAAGAAATTTTCAAGCGTCTTATGAACAACTGATAAAACATAGTAAAAATGTTCGCCTTAAAAAGCGGTCAGAGATGAAAATCCCTGACCGCTTTTTATTGAAAATTTGCTTTGTGACCAGTGCTGCTTTATCTCATTACTTTATATAGTCTTTCACAAATTCGCCTATTCTTTCAAGCGCCTTTTCAATATTCTTTATACTATACGCATAACTGCAGCGGATAAAGCCTTCTCCGCACTCGCCAAAAGCAGTGCCCGGGACAACTGCGACCTTCTTTTCATAAAGAAGCTTTGTCGCAAATTCTTCGCTTGTAAGCCCAGCTCTGCTGATGTTGGGGAATACGTAGAACGCACCGAGAGGCTCAAAACAGGAAAGCCCCATTTCGCGGAAGCCATTTACCATAACTCTGCGGCGGTGATTATATTCGTTGCACATAAATTCAACATCATCATCACAGCTCTTGAGCGCCTCAACAGCGGCATACTG
>JAZNTQ010000061.1:0-6412 GCA_045591865.1 Clostridia bacterium | reverse complement strand
CAAGAATGATAAGTGCTGCAATAATAACAAGCACAATACCAATGATAAGGTGATACATTGTAACATTTCCGAAAGGAATTGCTTCGAGCGAAGGAATCTTGAATGCATCTACCATATTAACAACAATCTTGTTAATCTGACCCATTGCACCGATACCAAATGATGCGAAGATAGCAAAGATTGAGAAAAGAATTGCAAGGATTTTACCAATCCATTTGCAGTTCTTGTATGAGCCGAGGCCATCAGCGAGGTAGTACATTGCACCGCCTGACCATTCTCCTTCAGCATTTTTTCTTCTGTAGTAGATGCCGAGGATGTTTTCAGAATAGTTTGTCATCATTCCAAAGAATGCCGCTACCCACATCCAGAATACTGCACCGGGACCGCCGCCTACGATAGCCGCTGCAACACCGGCGATATTACCTACACCGATTGTAGCTGCAAGTGCTGTACAAAGAGCCTGAAACTGTGATATTGCCTTACCCTTTACGTGACCTGAAACGTCTTTCTTAAAGAGTGAGCCGAGTGTTTCACTGAACCAGTGTCTGATGTGTCTTATCTGGAACACACCTGTGATGATTGTTGTGAGTATGCCTGTGAAGAGAAGAAGATAAAGTCCCTTTCCCCACACGAAGCTGTTGATGGTGTTGTTGAAATCTGTCAACCACTGCATCATAAAATAGAACTTCCTTTCTTTCTGGCCTGCGAAATAAAAAAACGGAGCTTTTACAAATATAAAAACTCCGCGCAGTAAATACAGCAATCTTGCCATATACCTCCGTCCTTTTGCCTGAGAGATTAGCTCCTTGATAAGAGCCTTGCACCTTCGGCATCCTTTTGCTTCTAAAAAAGAAGCGGACTTCTCCGGAGAGCTATCCGTATGCAGTCTTTACAAAATGCTCCTGAGAGTGTTACTCCTTCGGCAGGCTAAAAGCCACTTTCCTGCAAACTTCACATAGCCATTATTAAAATGATAGTGATATTATGACATATTCTTACAATATTGTCAAGATGTTTTTCACAAATTCCCCTAATTGATTGACAAAAGGGTAAAAATAATATATAATACTTAATTAATATGCAAACTATTAAAAGGATGATGAACTATGCATTGGTCAGAAGAAATAGCACAGAGAATTATTGAGAGAAATCCCAATAAGGAAGAATATGTCTGCGCGGCTGGTATCAGTCCTTCAGGCTCTATTCATATTGGTAATTTCCGCGATATTGCAACAAGCTACTTTGTTGTAAGAGCGCTCAGAAAAATGGGCAAAAAAGCAAAGCTCCTTTTCTCATGGGATGAATTCGACAGACTCAGGAAGGTGCCTGTAAATGTTTCAAAGGTGCGAGACGATTTTGAGCAGCACATCGGCAAGCCCTACTCTGATGTTGAAAATCCTTTTGCTGATTCTCCCGAAATAAAAACTTATGCCGAGTATTTTGAAAAGGAATTCGAGGAATCAATCGTAAAATTCGGCATTGAAATGGATTACCGCCATCAAACAGAAATGTATAGAAGCGGTAAGTATGTAGAGCATATTCTCCATGCACTGCGTAAGCGCGGTGAGATTTTTGATATTCTTGACTCTCATCGTACTCAGCAGGCTCAGGAGGGTGAACGCGAAGCATATTACCCCGTTAGCATTTACTGCCCCGTTTGCGGTAAGGATACTACAAAAATTCATTCTCTTACTGATGACTGCACAGTTGCAGATTACACTTGTCAGTGCGGTCACGAAGGAAAGTTTGATTTCACAAAGGACTTTAACTGCAAGCTTGCGTGGAAGATTGACTGGCCTATGCGCTGGATGTACGAGGGCGTAGACTTCGAGCCGGGCGGAAAGGACCACGCTGCAAGACACGGCAGTTATGATACAAGTAAGGATATTTCAAGGGAAATATTTGGTTTTGAGCCTCCCATTTTCCAGGGCTACGAATTTATTGGAATAAAGGGTACCACGGGCAAGATGTCTGGTTCATCAGGTCTTAATCTTACTCCCGAAACACTTCTTAAGCTTTATCAGCCCGAGGTTATTTTGTGGCTCTATTCAAAGACAGAGCCTCTCAAGGCATTTGACTTCTGTTTTGATGACGGTATTCTTCGTCAGTATTTTGAATTTGACAAGATGCAGACTGCATGGGAAGAAGGAACTCTTGACGAACACGGTCAGGGTGTAATGTACAACACTACTGTTGAGGGCAGAAAGCCTGCTACTGTTCCTATGAGCCTTCTTGTTCAGCTCGGAAGCGTTGTTAATTTCAACGTTCCTATGCTTGAAATAGTTTTTGAAAAAATTGGTACTCCCTACAAGTATGAGGATTTTGCAGACCGTCTTGAAAGAGCAAAATTCTGGCTTGAACAGTGTTCTCCCGAAAATGTAAACCGTCTTCGCACATACCGTAACTGGGAGCTTTATAATAGCTTCACAGATGAGGAAAAGAAGGAAATCGAGCTTCTCTGCGATTTCCTTAAGACAGACGGCTATACACTTGATGACCTTAACAGTGAGCTTTATGCTATTCCCAAGAAGATTTTTGGCGAGAATATGGACCCCAAGGAGCTTAAGGCAATTCAGGGACAGTTCTTTAAGAATGTATATAAGCTGATTATCGATAAGGAGCGCGGTCCCAGACTCTATCTCTTCCTTTTCGCAGTTGATAAGGAAAGCTACCTCTCTCTTCTCGACTTCTCTACTCCTATGACAGAGATTGAAAAAAATCCTCCCGTCGAAGAAGCAGTGGAAGAAGTAGCAGAAGAAAAGGTTTACGGTGAGCCTGACCCCGTAGCACCTATCAAGGATGAAATTGACATTGATATGTTCTCAAAGATTGACCTCCGCGTATGCAAGATTGTGAAGGTCAATGAAATAAGAAAGTCTCATAACTGCTTGAAGCTTACTCTTTTTGACGGACTTGACGAGAGAGTAATCGTTTCAAGCATCAAGCACGATTACAAGCCTGAAGAGCTTGTCGGAAAGAAGATTATCGTTGTGGCAAACCTTAAGAGCGCACGCTTCAGCGGTGTTACAAGTAATGGTATGCTTCTTGCAGGTACAAATAACGCCTGCGGATGCAAGGTTATTTTTGTGGATGATTCTATCCCCGAAGGTACTGCTATCTGCTAAAGGGCTCGCTAAAATGCACAAAGCACTATTTTCTCTTTGCCCTTAAAAGTAAGAGGTTGCGGAATTTTCCGCAACCTCTTACTTTTATATAATTAATTGCATATTTTATCGCGAGTACCATTTGTTGGTTTCAAATTTAGCTGGAACGAGAAATGGGTAAAGCGGCACGCTTTTTATTCTTCACAACAACATTCGGGAGTTGTATCCTTCAGGCAGTCCTCTACGGGAGGGAAGAATTCGTCAATCGGGAAATTGATATTTGCAAAGATTTCGCAGGGGTCATCGGGAGAGCTTGTGACACATTCCTTCTCGGGAATACAGAAGTCATAAGCAGGAATAAGAAGCTGAACGTTTCTTTCAAGCTTTATGATAGTAAAGAGTCCCAAAGAGATATAAACTCTTCTCTGCTCCTCGCGGCAATTCACAAATCTGTCCTCAAACACTCTGCATACGCAGTCGGGAATATTACATACATCGATTTCGTCATCAACATAGTGGCAGCACTTTTCTCTCGGCTCTGCAATTTTTACGCCAAGACAAATCGGGTCGAGAGTTTCTACAACTGCCTTTGGCATATTGGTTTTTTGCCAGAGCTGGGGGTCAAAGCTGTCTTCTTTATATCTTGAGGTGAAAATCTTGGCACTTCCTTCGCTGCCGAAGAGCACAACCTTTTTATTATAGGTTGCTACACCCTCTACTGTAACGGGGCGGGAAACTCCCGTGTAAACATCAAGGGAAACGCGGAAGAAGAAAGTGAGATCAACTGTGTAATATCCGCGGTTAAAGGGCATCTTTTCAACATCGCTGAATACCCACACTACCTCTGCCTTGCGGCATTTAACATCAACTGCACGGTCTATTATTTCCTGTCCTGTCTCCGTTAAGTACACTCTCATACATTCTATACATTCCTTGCTTCTGCAGGAATCATAGATTTTATCGGTCTGTATGCAAACCTTTTCCTTACAGCCAAAGGAGCCGGTAAGTTTTTCTTCCATAAAAAAATCCTCCTATACAATTTGGTAGGCATTGCCTATTAAAATTATATTCGGGAGGATTGTTTTTTGTGATTATAAGATTACTCCCCCATCACATCCAATGATTTGTCCTGTGATAAAGTCGGCACTATCTGATGCGAGAAATAAAAGAAGTTTCGCCACATCTTCGGGGGTTCCTATTTTTCCAAGAGGTGTTTCCTCGCGGAATGCCTCGCGGTCTTGGGCGGATATATTTTTATTCATTTCAGTATCTATAAACCCCGGGGCAACGGCATTCACCGTTATTCCTGACGGGCCAAGTTCTTTGGCAAGTGCTTTTGTAAATGCTATTACTGCGCCTTTTGAGGCACTGTAACAGCTCTCGCACGAAGCGCCCGCAACACCCCATATAGAGCTTACATTTATGATTTTTCCACTATGGTTTTTTATCATATGCGCTGATGCGTACCTGCTCATAAGGAATGTGCCCGTTACATTGACTCCAAAAAGCTTTTCCCATTCAGAAAGAGATGTGTCTGTAACAAGCTTTGTAAGGGATATTCCTGCATTATTTATAAGCACATCGATTTTCCCGAAATGCGCTACTGCCTTTTCTATCATACTTTTTGCGTCGGCTTCTTTTGAAACATCTCCCTTAAGAACGAGTGCACCGCAAAGCCTTTTTGAAAGCTCAAGAGCTTCTTTTTCACTACTGTTATAATTTATTACAACATTATATCCGTTTTCATAAAAAAGCTCCGCTGCTTTTTTACCTATTCCGCGGGAGCTTCCCGTTATAAATACAGTTTTACTCATATCCCGTTACTCCTTAATATAGGATAAAACATCAGAAAGTGTCTTTACTGCGATAAGCTCTATTCCCTCGCACTTATCTATACTGCCGAGGCAGTCAAATGGAATCATACAACGCTTAAAGCCCATCTTTCTTATTTCGGCAATTCTTCTCGCCGCCTGGGTTACTGTGCGGATTTCGCCCGTTAATCCAACCTCGCCGAAAAATGCCATATCCTGCGGAAGAGGCTGATTGCGGAAACTTGAAGCTATCGCGCAGGCTACTGCAAGGTCTGTTGCAGACTCGTCGAGCTTTATTCCGCCCGTTACATTTACATAGGCATCGTGGTCACCAAGATGAAGTCCCATACGCTTTTCAAGAACTGTCATTATAAGTGAAACGCGGTTGAAATCGACACCCGTTGCCATTCTTCTGGGCATAGCAAAGCTGCTTTTTGAAACGAGTGCCTGAATTTCAGCAAGTATTGGACGGGTGCCCTCTACAGAGCAGACAATGGCACTTCCAGGTGCATCGACAGGTCTTCCCGAAAGAAGCATCAGTGACGGATTGGGTACATCTATAAGCCCCTTATCTGTCATTTCAAATACGCCTATCTCATTCGTTGAACCAAAGCGGTTTTTAACTGCTCTTACTATGCGGTAGCTCTGGTGTCTTTCGCCTTCAAAATAGAGCACGCAATCTACCATATGCTCAAGTACTCTGGGGCCTGCAATAGAGCCTTCCTTGGTAACGTGGCCTACGATAAATATCGTTATCCCATTTTTCTTCGCAAGTTCCATAAATTTAAGAGTACACTCCCTTACCTGCCCTACGCTACCGGGGGCTGAGGTGAGGCTTTGCGAATACAGAGTCTGTATGGAATCTGCAATTACCATATCGGGCTTTAAGACCTCGATTGCATCTATTATAGAGTCAAGGTCTGTCTCATTAAGAATATAGAGAGAATCGGAAACTGCTCCAAGACGCTCGGCACGGAGCTTAATCTGTCTGTCAGACTCTTCTCCTGATACATAGAGCACCTTTCCACTCCCAGAAACATATTTTGCAAGCTGAAGCAAAAGGGTGGATTTTCCTATTCCAGGCTCGCCGCCGCAAAGCACAAGAGAGCCTTTTACAATTCCGCCGCCAAGCACGCGGTCAAGCTCTCCGCTTCCTGCACCTGTTCGCTCTCCCTCACTTGTTGAAACATCTTTTATAAGAACGGGGGAAACTTTTTTTCTTATTTTTGCATCAGAGGTTTTTTCAAGCACCTCTTCAATCATAGAGTTCCAAGTTCCGCAGGCGGTACATCTTCCCATCCATTTGGGGGATTCGTTTCCGCATTCTTTACATACAAATACTGTTTTCGCTTTCAATCAATCACTTCCCAAAGGCATTCTCGGCACGCGCTTTGACACACCGCATACTATTTCGTAATTTATAGTTTGTGACAACGAAGCAATTTCATCTGCAGTTACACAAAGACCACTGTCACTTCCCATAAGAATAACACTATC
>JAZNTQ010000060.1:0-15723 GCA_045591865.1 Clostridia bacterium | reverse complement strand
ACGAGCTTGAACGCTTCTTGCAAGACAAACCGACACAGTATGAAATCACACAGGAAAAATTTGAAAGAATGGCGTAATTTAGACACAGGGGACGGATTTTTTGAAAAAATGATATCAAATCATCCGCGTATCTTTAAGCTGTGCGGTGCTTTGCACGACGGCTGATGCTCTTAAAAATATAACAAGGGGCTGTCGCATTAGCGACGCCCCTTTGTGTTTGATTTTTTTGGCAAAATGAGCAAAATACAGATACGTGTCGCGGTATTTTTGTGAATTTGACACGTTTTGCTCACTTTTGCGGTGATAAGTGCTGAAAACAGCTTACTCAGCTGTGTCGGTGCTTTCTTTGGCTGCATTTTCCTTTTCGGCTTCCAAAGCTGCCTTTCTTTCCTCAAATTTGGCATCCTCTTCCTCTTGAAGCTTTTTTGCCTTAAGAGCCTTTTTCTCGAGTCGCTTTTGAGATTCCACAACAACGTATTCAACGGTCTTCTTAACTGCAAGAACCTTGGAAAGTGCGTAAATGCCGAGCGTTAATACGAATATCATTTCAAAGATACTAACTGTGATTCTTGCTTGCGAAAGATCATCGTTTCTAAAAATGAAGCCGATAATTGAAGAGAGTGATATAATTACGGGCAGTGTGAATGCCATTGTCGAAATGGCGGTGTATGCCTTGGCGTTTGTTGGAACGAGACGCCACTTAAAGTCGTAAAGGAAGAAAAGTGTTAAGATTGAATATGCAACTGTGTATAAAATCTTGAAATATTCAGGAATGTATGTTGGGTTGAAATAGAGTGATAATATTGAAAATGCGAGGTAAACAGGAACGGCTCCGTTTACAAGATTCTTTACAAAGGGTGGAACGTTTGTTTTTGATGGCAAAAGCTCAATCACCGCAAATGCCATAACGAAAACGGAAACCAATGCTCTGAAAAATCTCCAAACCGGTAAAGAACTTGAGCCGATGACATCTGATGTCATATATACTATATCAGAGAATGTAAATACTACAAGTGAAATAACAAAAAGTGCAGAGGCAACCTTGCCGAACATTAAATCACGCTTTGTTCTTGTAATCTTCAAATCCTTAAATGCGATAACGAAAAGAATCGGAACAACAAGTGCGATTAGAAACGCCGTAACAAAGAAAATAGCTAAGGCTGATTTCATATCAATGTTTCCGGATGCTCTTGTGTATGTTAAGCAAAGTGCAAGTGAGGAAACGATGGCAGCAATCGCTGTCGTTGCTAGCATAACGGGGATTAGTATTTTGAATAATTCATTAGTCTTTTTCATTAGTGATGCCCTTTCATGTAAGCTCCGCTGATTTTGATGCGGAAAATATAAAGGTGGATTAAAGCCGAGTGGCAATTAATCCATACATTGTAAGTTTACCACAATACTTTTAAAAAATCAAGCATTTTAACAAAAAGTTGGCGAAAATACAAAAATAGTATTGACTCGGCAATTTTTTTTTGATAGTATAAGTTTGAAATCATCAAAAGGAGAATTGAAATGTTAGAAAAATTAAAAAAAGAAGTATATGAAGCAAATATGATGCTTGTAAAATACAACCTTATCACATTTACCTGGGGAAACGTTAGCGGAATAGACAGAGAAAGCGGACTTGTGGTTATCAAGCCGTCGGGCGTTGAGTATGACGAATTAACGCCTGATATGCTCCCTGTTATCGACCTTGACGGAAATGTTATTGAGGGCACACTTAAGCCATCGTCCGATACACCGACTCACTTGGAGCTATATAAGGCATACCCCGAAATCGGCGGTGTTACTCATACTCATTCACCTTGGGCAACAATCTATGCGCAAGCGGGCAGAGGCATTACTCCTTACGGTACAACACACGCTGACTATTTCGGCACAACGATTCCTTGCACAAGAAAAATGACCGAGGCGGAAATTAAGGGCCAATACGAAAAGGAAACAGGCACGGTAATTTTGGAAGCACTTGAGGAAACGGGCGTTTCACAAATGCACGCAGCTCTTGTTCATTCACACGGACCGTTCACCTGGGGAGACGATGCAAAGGCCTCTGTTGAAGCGGCGGTTGTCCTTGAGCAGGTTGCAATGATGTCCTATAATACCGAGCTTTTAATGCTTGGTGCAAACGGAAAAACAGAAAGAATGCAAGAGGTGCTCCTTCGCAAGCATTACGACAGAAAGCATGGCCCAAATGCATATTATGGACAAAAGAAATGATTGAAAAGTGATATAATAGTATCTATATATTAATAAGGAAGAAAAAACATTTTTTCTGAAAATGTACGATTTGTGCAATCATACGAAATTTTGCTTGAAAAAGCGGCAAAAACGACCGAAAACGCTCGAAAAGTCGCCCAAAAAGGCTCGTATGATTGCATTTTTTCGTCATAGTGCACAAAAATGGCTATATTTTTTACACTTGACAAAAATAATTTTTCCCAAAAAATCAAAAAAATGTTGACAATTCCTTATATATATGATAAAATATCTTCGCTTAGTGCGCGAAGAAGCGAAAGGTTGCTTCAAATGTCCGACTGCTATGGCGTTTGAGGGGAATTTTCGTGGAGTGCATTCGATTCACAAAGCGCTAAATGCAGCAAAGTGTATCTCCTGTCAGCAAAGGTCTGACGCCACTTGCTTGCATCCTACCGAACCGCTCACGGTTCGGATTTGTTAAGCAGGTGAAGGAAACACACGGGACGGTGTAAGAGCAAAAAGTCCCCGTAATATTTCTAACAAGGAGGAAAGCAACATGGCAGTAAATGAAAAGATCAAAGTAAGAATTAAGGGTTACGACCACAAGCTCGTTGACTCAGCAGCTGAAAAGATCGTTGATGCGGCTAAGAGAAACGGCGCACAGGTATCAGGTCCTATTCCGCTTCCAACCGAAAAGGAGATTATCACAATTCTCCGTGCGGTTCACAAGTACAAGGACAGCCGTGAGCAGTTCGAACAGCGCACACACAAGAGACTCATTGAAATCGTTAAGCCATCTAAGAAGGCTCTCGACGCTATCATGACTCTCGAACTTCCTGCAGGCGTTGAGATTGAAGTAAAGCTTTAATCTGCGCAAGCAAATCAGCCAAACCCCACCGAGCAGTAGCAGCTTACAGTTACTCACAAGCGTAAGTCTATGATGACGGTACGGTCAAGTTAGCGTGTCGGCGGCTCCGACTAAATCAAAGCGTTAACCAATAACCATAATATGGAGGAAAGCAAAATGAAAAAGGGAATTATCGGTAAGAAACTCGGTATGACACAGATCTTCGCTGAAAACGGCGCAGTTATTCCTGTAACAGTTATCGAGGCCGGTCCTTGTGTGGTTACACAAAAGAAGACCACAGAAACAGATGGATACGACGCTATCCAGGTTGGATACGAGGATGTATCCGCAAAGCACGTAAACAAGCCAGCTAAGGGACACTTCGAAAAAGCAGGTGTTCAAGCTAAGAAGCACCTCAAGGAGTTCAGACTTGAGAATGCAGCTGACTACAACGTAGGCGATGTAATAGCAGCCGATACCTTCGCAGCAGGCGAAAAGGTCGACATTACAGGCATTACAAAGGGCCACGGTTACTCAGGTGCAGTTAAGAGATGGGGTCACCACATGCTTCAAGCAACTCACGGTACAGGTCCTATCCACCGTCAGGTTGGTTCAATGGGTGCTAACTCAACACCATCAAGAGTTTTCAAGAACAAGAAGATGGCAGGTCAGTACGGTAACGAGCAAGTTACAATACTTAACCTCGAAGTAGTAAAAGTTGACGCAGAAAAGAACCTTATCGCTGTTAAGGGCGCAGTTCCGGGTGCTAAGAACAGCATCGTAGTTCTTCGCAACAGCGTAAAAGCATAATCAAAGGAGGAATAAACAATGCCAAGTATTAAAGTTGTAAATATGACTGGCGCAGAGGTTGGAGAAATCGCATTATCCGACGTAATCTTCGGCGCAGAAGTTAACGAGGCTGTCCTCCATGCTGCAGTGAGAACATACCTTCTCAACCAAAGACAGGGTACACAGTCAACACTTACAAGAAGTGAGGTTTCAGGTGGCGGTAAAAAGCCATGGAGACAAAAGGGAACAGGTAGAGCAAGACAAGGCTCAACACGTTCACCACAATGGACACACGGCGGTATCGCACTCGGTCCAAAGCCACGTTCATATACAAAGAAGCTTAATAAGAAGGTTAAGCAAATCGCTATGTTCAGCGCACTCAGCGCTAAGGTAGCAAACAACGAAATGGTAGTTGTAGATGCAATTGTAGCAGAGAGCTACAAGACAAAGGTAATGGCAAGCATGCTTTCAGCAATCGGCTGCGGCAAAAAGGCACTCGTTGTTCTTGATGCTAAGAACGATATGGTTGTTAAGTCACTTGCAAACATTCCTGGCGTTAAGGTTGCTTACACAAACACACTTAACGTTTACGACATCCTCAACTGCAACACAATAGTATTTGCACAAGCTGCAGTACAGAAATTAGAGGAGGTATATGCGTAATGAAATTCGCTCAGGATATAATCCTCAAACCAATAATTACTGAAAAATCTATGGATGGTATCGCAAGCAAGAGATACACATTCAAGGTTGCAACTGACGCAACAAAGCCAGAAATCGCTAAGGCAGTTGAAGAGCTTTTCGGCGTTGAGGTTGCAAAGGTTAATACAATTAATATGAAGAAAAAGCCAAAGAGACTTGGATACCACTTCGGTTATACATCCGAATGGAAGAAAGCTATCGTAACACTTACAGCTTCTTCAAAGGAAATCGAGTTCTTCAACGGCTTGAACTAATGTGGGAGGTAAGCTAAAATGGCAACAATGAAATATAAGCCCACGACACCGTCAAGAAGAAATATGTCAGTTGCTTCCTTTGACGAGGTTACAAAGTTCACACCTGAAAAGAGCTTAATCGAAACAAAGAAGAAGCACGCAGGTCGTAACAGCTACGGCAAGATCACAGTTCGTCATCACGGTGGCGGAAACAAGCAAAAGTACAGACTTATCGACTTCAAGAGAGAAGAGGGTAAGGCAACTGTTATCGGTATCGAGTACGACCCTAACAGAACATCCTACATCGCACTTCTCCAAAATGAAGAAGGCAAGAAGAGCTATGTAATCGCTCCTCTCGGCGTAACAGACGGCGACGTTCTTTACTCCGGTGCGGATGCAGATATCAAGCCGGGTAACACACTTCCTATTGAAAACATCCCGGTAGGTACAATTATCCACAATATCGAGCTCTACCCCGGTAAGGGCGGTCAGCTCGCTCGTACAGCAGGTGCACAAGCACAGCTTATGGCTAAGGAAAACGGCATGGCACAGGTTCGTCTCCCATCAGGTGAGGTTAGACTTGTTCGTCTTGACTGCAAGGCTACAATCGGTCAGATCGGTAACATCGAGCATGATACCATTAAGATCGGTAAGGCTGGTAAGACACGCCATATGGGTATCCGTCCAACAGTTCGCGGTTCTGTAATGAACCCATGCGATCACCCTCACGGTGGTGGTGAAGGTAAGTCACCGGTTGGTCGTCCAGGCCCTGTTACTCCTTGGGGTAAACCTGCACTTGGTTACAAGACCAGAAACAAGAAGGCAAGAACCAACAAATACATCGTTAAGAGAAGAAACGGTAGATAAGGGAGGAAGACAAAATGAGCAGAAGTTCGAAAAAGATGCCTTACGTAGAAGAAAAGCTCTTCACTCGTGTAGAAGCTATGAACGCAAAAGGCGAAAAGAAAGTTTTGAAGACCTGGTCACGTTCTTCAACAATTTTCCCAGAGTTTGTTGGACACACAATTGCTGTTCACGACGGTAGAAAGCATGTTCCGGTATATGTAACCGAAGATATGGTAGGCCACAAGCTCGGTGAGTTTGCGCTTACAAGAACATTCAAGGGTCACGCAGGATCAAAAACATCTAATAACGGTAAATAATAGGAGGCTAACATCTAATGGAAGCAAAAGCATACCTTTATGATGTTCGCATCGCTCCCCGCAAGGTTCAAATCGTTCTTGACCTCGTTCGTGGCAAGGATGTAGAAATGGCGGCAGCTATTCTTAAGAACACACCAAAAAGAGGTGCTGAGATTCTTGAGAAGGTTCTCGCAAGCGCAGTAGCGAATGCTGAAAACAATCATAACATGGACAAATCAAAACTTTATGTTTCAAAGTGCTTTGTAACACCAGGCAGCCATATGCTCAAGAGAGTAATGCCAAGAGGTAAGGGAAGCGCTAACAGAATATTAAAAAGAACAAGCCACATCACAGTGTGCGTGGCAGAGAAAGAGTAAAGGAGAGTCGACTATGGGACAGAAAGTAAATCCTCATGGATTGCGCGTTGGCGTAATTAAGAATTGGGATTCAAGATGGTACGCTTCTGACGAAAAGTTCGGCGATATCCTTGTATCTGACTATAACTTGAGAGAGCATCTCAAGAACAAGCTTTTATCAGCCGGTATTTCAAAGATCGAAATCGAAAGAGACGCTAAGGAAACCGTAAAGGTATTCATTCACTGCGCAAAGCCGGGTATGATTATCGGTAAGGGCGGCTCTGAAATCGACAAGATCAGAGAAGACGTTGAAAAGCAAACAGGCAAAAAGGCCGTTGTAAACGTTGTTGAGGTTAAACCTGTTGACCTCGACGCTCAGCTCGTTGCAGAGAGCATCTGCAGCCAGCTCGAAAGACGTATCGCATTCCGCCGTGCAATGAAGCAAGCAATCGGCAGAACAATGCGTCTCGGCGCTAAGGGTATCAAGATCGCTTGTAGCGGTCGTCTTGCAGGCGCTGAAATCGCTCGTACAGAGCACTACCACGAGGGTACAATTCCGCTTCAAACAATCAGAGCCGACATCGACTACGGTTTTTGGGAAGCAAATACAACATACGGTAAGATAGGCGTTAAGGTTTGGATCTACAAGGGCGAAATCCTTTCTGAGGTTAACAAGACAACTGAGGAAAAGAAGGATAGACCAAGAAGAAGATTCAACAGAGACGCTAAGGATGGCCGTAACAACAATGCACGCAGAGCACCACGTGCTCCTAAGAATACCGAAGGAGGCGAGCACTAATGTTAATGCCAAAGAGAGTTAAATACAGACGTGTACAAAGAGGCCGCCTTAAGGGTAAAGCTTCACGCGGAAACACGGTTACAAACGGTCAATACGGTCTCGTTGCTTGCGAGCCGGCATGGATCACTGCTAACCAAATTGAAGCAGCACGTATTGCTATGACAAGATATATTCGTCGTGGCGGTCAGGTTTGGATTAAGATATTCCCTGACAAACCAATCACAGAAAAGCCAGCCGAAACTCGTATGGGTTCAGGTAAAGGTTCACCTGAGTATTGGGTAGCCGTTGTTAAGCCGGGCAGAGTATTGTTCGAGATGGACGGCGTTTCCGAGGAAATTGCAAGAGAGGCTATGCGTCTCGCTATGCACAAGCTCCCTATCAAATGTAAGTTTGTAGCTAAGGAGCAAAACGAGGCAGAGGAGGAATAAGGCTGTGAAAACAACTGAAATTAGAAATTTGAGTGTAGCTGAGCTTGAAAAGAAACTTAAAGAACTCAAAGAAGAACTCTTTAATCTTCGTTTCCAACACGCAATTAACCAGCTTGAAAATCCTCACAAGATAGCTGATGTTAAGAAGGACATCGCTCGCGTAAAAACCATTCTCAACGAGAAGAATGCGTAATGGAGGAAAATGAGTTATGACAGAAACACGTAACCTCAGAAAAACAAGAGTTGGTATTGTTGTTAGCAACAAGATGGACAAAACAATTGTTGTTGCTGTAAGAGATAACGTAAAGCATCCTGTTTACAGCAAGATCATCAAGAGAACAACAAAGATTCACGCTCATGACGAAAACAACGAGTGCTCAATCGGCGACATCGTTGAAGTAATGGAAACAAGACCTCTCTCAAAGACAAAGAGATGGAGACTTGTTCAAATCATTGAAAAAGTAAAATAATCTAATCCTTTATGAGGGTACATTAGTAAAATAGAATGTGCCGAAGTTTAGGGAAACCTTATTAGGAGGATAAAGAAAGTGATTCAGCAAGAAAGCAGAATGAAGGTTGCCGATAACACAGGCGCTAAGGAGCTTCTTTGCATCAGAGTACTCGGCGGTACCGGTAGAAGATATGCTAACATCGGTGACGTTGTAGTTTGCTCTGTTAAAAAGGCAGCACCGGGCGGCATTGTTAAGAAGGGCGACGTTGTAAAGGCTGTAATCGTTAGATCAGCAAAGGGTGTTCGCCGTGCAGACGGTTCATACATCAAGTTTGACGAAAACGCAGCAGTTATTATTAAAGAAGACAAAACACCAAGAGGAACACGTATCTTTGGCCCAGTGGCTAGAGAGCTTCGTGAAAAGGAATACACAAAGATTCTTTCTCTTGCACCAGAAGTACTTTAATCGGAGGTAAATGATAATGAAGAAAATGCACGTAAGACGTGACGACACTGTTATCGTTATCTCAGGTGACGATAAGGGTGTTAAGGGTAAGGTAATCGCTGTTAGCCCTGAAGAAGGCAAGGTTATCGTTGAGGGAGCAAACATTGTTTCCAAGCACCAAAAGCCAAGAAGACAAGGCGAAACAGGCGGTATTCTCAAGGTAGAAGGCGCTATGTACGCATCAAAGGTACAATTAGTATGCCAAAACTCAAAGTGCGACAAGTACAACAAGGGCACAAGAGTTAAGCACGCCGTTATTGACGGCAAAAAGGTTCGCGTTTGCGCAAAATGCGGCAAAGAGCTTTAATGGGAGGTAACTGATAATGTCAAGAATGAAAGATTTATACAATAACGAAGTTGCTCCTGCTCTTATGGCTAAGTTCGCATACAAGAGCTCAATGCAAATTCCACGCTTCAACAAGATTGTTATCAACGTTGGCGCAGGTGATGCAAAAGACAACGCAAAGGTAATCGATAAGATTATTGAAGAAATTTCACTCATCGCAGGTCAAAAGGCAGTTCCAACATACGCAAGAAAGAGCGTTGCTAACTTTAAGCTCCGTGAGGGCGTAAAGATTGGTGCAAAGGTTACACTCCGTGGCGAGAGAATGTACGAATTTATGGACAGACTCTTCACATTTGCACTTCCAAGAGTACGTGACTTCAAGGGTATCAACGGAAACGGCTTTGACGGACGCGGTAACTACTCAATGGGTCTTAGAGAGCAGCTCATATTCCCGGAAATCGAATATGATAAGGTTGACAAGATCCGCGGTATGGATATCACATTCGTTACAACTGCTACAACAGATGAAGAAGCAAAAGAGCTCCTCACACTTATGGGCGCTCCATTCGCGAAATAATTAGGAGGTTGACTGAAGATGGCTAAGAAAGCTATGGTGCTTAAACAGCAAAAAACACAAAAGTATTCTACAAGAGAATACAACCGTTGCAAAATCTGCGGCAGACCTCACGGTTATCTCCGTAAGTACGGCGTTTGCCGTATCTGCTTCCGCGAGCTCGCTTATGCCGGTGAAATCCCGGGCGTAAGAAAGGCAAGCTGGTAATTTAAAATAAAAAATAACGAATACAAAGAGTATTCACTCCAATCTAACCGAAAGGAAACGTAAGTTTAACCATCGGTAAGCGGCCGACTTTAAGTCGGCAGCAAAGCTTGGTGCCTTGCATAATTAGGAGGAAAATAAAATGCAAATTTCAGACGTAATTGCAGATATGCTTACAAGAATCAGAAATGCAAGCAATGCAAAACACGAAACAGTTGATGTTCCTGCTTCAAATATGAAGAAGGCAATCGCTGACATCCTTCTCGAAGAGGGATACATTAAAGCAGTTTCCGTTATCGAAGACGGCAAACAGGGCGTAATCAGAATCACACTTAAGTATGATGGAAAAGCAAAGGTTATTCACGGTATTAAGAGAGTTTCTAAGCCGGGTCTTAGAATTTACTCAAACTGTGAGGATATGCCAAAGGTTATGAACGGCCTCGGCATTGCTATTGTTTCCACATCAAAGGGCATTATGACAGACAAAAAAGCAAGACGTGAAAACGTTGGCGGCGAAGTTCTCGCATTTGTTTGGTAATACGGGAGGTAACGAATATGTCAAGAATAGGAAGAGCTCCAATAAATGTTCCTGCAGGCGTTACTGTAACAATCGATGCTGAAAACAGCGTTATTACCGTAAAGGGCCCAAAGGGTGAGCTTACACAAAAATATCACGCAAGAATGAACGTTGCTTGCGAAAACAACGTAATTTCCGTTACTCGTCCAAGCGACGATAAGGAAGACCGCGCACTTCACGGTCTTACAAGAACTCTTATCTACAATATGGTTGTAGGTGTAACTGAGGGCTATTCAAAGAAGCTCGAGGTTAACGGTGTTGGTTACAGAGTTGCAATGCAGGGCAAAGCACTTAACTTAACACTCGGCTATTCACACCCGGTTGTTGTTGACGCACCTGAGGGAATCACATTTGAAACTCCCGATGCAAACACAATCATCATTAAGGGTATCAACAAGCAGGTTGTTGGCGAAACAGCAGCTTATGTTCGTTCAAGAAGAGCTCCTGAACCATACAAGGGCAAGGGTATTAAGTACGAAGGCGAAAAGATTCGCCGTAAATCCGGTAAGACCGGCAAATAATGAAAGGAGAGGAAAAAGATGGTATCAAGAAAAGATAGCAACGCACAAAGACTTAAGAGACACGCAAGAGTTCGCGGTAAGATTTCCGGAACAGCTGATCGTCCACGTCTTTGCGTATATCGCTCAAACAAGAACATTTCTTGCCAAATCATTGATGACGTGGCAGGCGTAACCCTCGTTTCCGCTTCTACAATGGAGGCCGGATTTGAAGGTATCGGCAGCAACAAGGAGGCAGCTAAGAAGGTTGGTCTCATGATTGCTGAAAAAGCACTCGCAAAGGGAATCGACACAGTTGTATTTGACCGTGGCGGTTATGTATATCACGGACGTGTATCAGAGCTTGCAGAAGGCGCAAGAGAAGGCGGCTTGAAGTTCTAATTGAACTTTTCGCAAGAATTCTGGTTTGTACACTGTTTAAGTTAATTAAACAAATAGAGGAGAAATTAAAATGTCTACAAAAATTGACGCAGCTACTCTTGATCTTCAAGAGAAAATGGTTGCACTCAACCGTGTATCAAAGACAGTAAAGGGTGGTCGTATCGCTCGTTTCACAGCTCTTATGGTTGTTGGCGACGGTAACGGACACGTTGGTTACGGTCTTGGTAAGGCAGCCGAGGTTCCTGACGCAATTCGCAAGGGCATCGAGGATGCTAAGAAGAATATGATCGAGGTATCACTTAAGGATACAACAATTCCTCACGAGGTTATCGGTAAGTTTGGTGCAGGCACTGTACTTCTTAAGCCGGCTTCACTCGGTACAGGAATTATCGCAGGCCAAACAGTCCGTGCTGTTTTAGAGCTTGCAGGAATTAAAAACATCAGAGCTAAGAGCCTCCGTTCAAACAACAAGACAAACGTTGTTAAGGCAACATTTGAAGGTTTGAAGCAGCTCCGTAGCGTTGAAGAAGTTGCTAAGACTCGTGGCATTGCCGCTGAGAAGGTTTTAGGTTAAGGAGGTCTATAAGATGGAAAACGTAAAGGTTACTTTAATTAAGAGTCTTATAGCTTGCAAGCCTAACCAAATTGCAACTGCAAAATCTCTTGGCCTTACCAAGATTGGTAACAGCATCGTTTGCGCAAACGATCAGGTTTTGGCAGGCAAAATCAAGGTTATTTCACACCTCGTAAAGGTAGAAAACGTATAACCGAGGGCTGCCAAAGGGCAGAAATTGGTTGAAAACAATCAATCCTAAAAATCAATTTCAAAAGGAGGAAAAAATTATGAAGCTCCACGAACTTTCACCAGCTGCAGGCTCAGCTAAGGCAGCATGGCGTAAGGGTAGAGGTCCGGGCTCTGGTAACGGTAAGACAGCAGGCAAGGGTCACAAAGGTCAGAACGCGCGTTCAGGCGGAGGAGTAAGACCGGGATTTGAAGGCGGTCAGCTCCCACTTTACAGAAAACTTCCAAAAAGAGGATTTAATAATAAATTTGCAAAGGAATATGCAACAGTTAATGTTAGCGATCTTAACAAATTTGAAAATGGCGCGACAGTAAATCTTGAAATACTTGTTAACTGCGGTATCGTTCGTAAGGAATACGACGGACTTAAAGTGCTTGGTAACGGCGAGCTCACAAAGAAGCTCAACGTTGAAGCTAAGGTTTTCACAGCGACAGCTAAAGAGAAAATCGAAGCAGCCGGCGGAAATGCTGAGGTGAAGTAATTATGTTTAAAACCTTAGCTAACGCTTGGAAAATTGCTGATTTAAGACAAAAGCTCTTATTCACAATTCTTATCATTCTTTTATATAGAATCGGTGCGGCTATTCCTGTTCCGTTTGTAAGCGCTATTACAATCGAATCAGGTACAACATTCGAATTCCTTAACACCTTATCAGGTGGTGCATTCGAACAAGCCTCACTCTTTGCACTTGGTGTTTCCCCATACATCACTGCATCAATCGTTATTCAACTTTTAACAGTTGCAATCCCTGCACTTGAAAGACTCTCAAAAGAGGGTGAGGAAGGCAAGAAGAAGATTACACAAATCACAAGATACATCACAATTGCAATCTCAATTGTTACAGCTCTTGGTTACTACTTCCTTCTCAAGTACAACGGCGCTCTCGGCTCATTCATTTCAGTTGAAAATGAGGGCTGGCAAAAGGTACTTAACTGGGTACTCGGCATTGTAATTGTTGCTTGCTACTGTGCTGGCTCATCCATCACTATGTGGCTCGCAGAAAGAATTAACGATAAGGGTATCGGCAACGGTATTTCTGTTATCCTTTTTGCAAACATTGTATCACGTGCATTGCCACTCTTCACAAGATTTGTAAATATGTTCCAAACAGAAATCGGCAAGCTCGGCATCCCATCAACAGGTCTTGGTCAGGTTGTTAACCCAGACGGTACAATCAAGCCACTTCCGGGTACTGAGATTGAAACAAATGCATTCCCGTTTGGTTCTATAATCTTTACAGTATTTGTACTTGTTGGTCTTCTCGCTATGATGTGGTTCATTATCTTCATCTCCGATAGCGAAAGAAGAATTCCTGTACAATACGCAAAGAGAGTAGTTGGCAGAAAGATGTACGGAGGACAAAACTCCAACATTCCACTTAAGCTTAACATGGCAGGCGTTATGCCTATCATCTTCGCAAATGCTATCATTACAATCCCTGCAATGATTTCACAGTTCATCCCAACAACAAAGGTTGATGAGGTAACAGGTGACACACTTGCAAGACAACCATGGTTCCAGATCGTTAAGGTATTCTCAAGCGGTCACTGGTTCTACTGCTTGCTCACATTCGTATTGATTCTTGCGTTTGCATATTTCTACGTGGCTATTTCCTTCAACCCAACTGAGGTTGCAGGTAATATCCAAAAGAACGGTGGTGCTATTCCTGGTATTCGTCCGGGTAAGGCAACATCAACATTTATCCAAAAGGTTCTTTCAAAGATTACCTTTATCGGTGCTCTTGCACTTTCAGTAATTTCAGTAATTCCGCTCTTAATCCACGTTGTATTGACAATCATCAGAAACAATTTTGAAGTAAATATTGCATTCTGGGCATTCAGCTACCTTGGTGAGCTTGCTACAATAGGTACGTCAATAATCATCGTTGTGGGCGTTGTTCTTGAAATCGTAAGAGAGATGGAAGCACAAATGACAATGCGTCATTACAAGGGATTCCTTGGTTAATAAGGAGAAAATATGACAAAGAATCTTAAGATGATTTTCCTTGGCGCCCCCGGGGCAGGCAAGGGAACACAATCAGACATAGTCGCCCAACAATATGGTATTCCTACCATATCAACAGGCGTTATGATTAGAGAAGCAATTAAAAACAATACTGAAATGGGTATCGCTGCTAAGGCATATACCGAAAAGGGCGCACTTGTGCCTGATGAGGTTGTTATCGGCATTATAGCTGAGCGCTTAGCAAAGGATGACTGCCAAAACGGCTTTATCCTTGACGGCTTCCCAAGAACAGTTCCACAGGCTGAAGCACTTGACAAAATGGGAGTTGGTATCAACTGCGTTGTTAGTCTTGAGGTTGCGGACGAAAAGATTGTTGAGCGTATGAGCGGCAGACGTGTCTGCGCAAAGTGCGGTGCTTCTTACCACATCTTATATAATCCATCTGCGAATGGCTGGGGCTGCGATAAATGCGGCGAGGCGCTTTCAATTCGTAAGGATGATGCTCCCGAGGTTGTTCTTGATAGACTTAACGTATATCACAACCAAACAGAGCCACTAAAGGATTTCTACGGCAAAAAAGGCGTGCTTGTGCTTGTAGAGGGCCAAGAGGAAGTTAAAGATACAACTGCTCTTACACTTCAAGCAATCGAGAACGCAATTAAGTAATTATGATTCAGTTGAAAACACCTGAGCAAATTGAGATAATGAAGGTCGCAGGTAGAATTACAGGCGAAGCATTGCTCGTTGCAAAGGAACTTATCAAAGAAGGCATAACAACCAAGCAAATAGATGATAAAATCCGTATGTATATCAAGAAATGTGGCGCTAAGCCAACATTTCTTGGTTACGGTGGATTCCCGGGCAGTGCGTGCATAAGCATCAATGAGGAGGTAATACACGGTATTCCCTCACATTCAAGGGTGCTTAAAAACGGCGACATCGTAAAAATCGACGTCGGCGCACAGTGGAAGGGCTTTACCGGGGACAGTGCAGCAACCTTTGCAGTCGGTGAAATATCCGAGGAAGCAAAAAAGCTCATTAAAACAACCGAGGAATGCTTCTTTAAGGGCATTGAAGCAATTGAAAAGGCTGAAACTCCAAGAATCGGAGATTTGGGCTTTGCGATTGCAAGCCACGCTCACGCAAACGGTTTTTCCGTTGTTGAGCAATACACCGGACACGGTGTGGGAAGCGAGCTTCACGAGGACCCAAGCATTCCAAACTATGGAACGGCGGGGCGCGGAGTTCGTATTTACCCCGGTATGACCTTAGCTATTGAGCCTATGATTAACGAGGGCACAAAATCAGTCAAGGTTTTAAAGGACGGTTGGACAGTTGTTACCGCAGACGGAAAGCTCTCTGCTCACTACGAGCATAGCGTTGCCGTTACAAATAACGGTATCATTCTTTTGACAAAGGTTGATTAAACCTAAATAAAAGCTCGTCATCGCGGCTGATTTATGATGGGCTGAATTATTCCGACGGCTCGCCCGTTACTTCGAGCCACGGACTGAACCAAAATACCCGAGAAATTTTTGAGAGGATTATATGGGAAAAGAAAATGTAATGGAATTTGAAGGCATCGTAACGGAAGCACTTCCTAATGCGACCTTCAAGGTTAAACTGCCGAATGGGCACATTATTACAGCCCATATTTCAGGCAAATTAAGATTAAATTATATAAGAATATTGCCAGGTGACAAGGTTACCGTAGAGGTTTCAGTATATGACCTCCCAAAGGGACGTATCACATGGCGCGCTAAATAAGAAAGGTGGTTTTATAATGAAAGTAAAGCCTTCCGTAAAGAAAATCTGTGATAAGTGCAAGATTATTAAGAGAAAAGGTACCGTTATGGTTATCTGCGAAAATCCTAAGCACAAACAGAGACAGGGCTAATTCTAACCAAACCGAAAAGGAGAAAACAAATGGCTCGTATAGCTGGTGTTGACATTCCGAACGCAAA
>JAZNTQ010000059.1:0-14005 GCA_045591865.1 Clostridia bacterium | reverse complement strand
AAAGGTTTGCATCTAAACCTTATGCATCGCAATGTAAATATTGTAGAATATTGTCGAAAATATATAACAGCAAAGGAGATAATCATGGAAATTTTCAATCTCACGCTTAAGCAGATGTTGATGATGCTTAGTTTAATTTTAGTAGGTTTTTTATTAAGAAAGAAGAGTAAGTTGCCAGAAAATTCTGGTACTGTAATGGCAAAACTGGAAACATTTATTTTTGTTCCTGCTCTTTATTTATTTACTCAAATGACTAAATGTACGATTGAGACTTTTAAGGCAAATGCTGCTCTTATACTATATGGGTTTTTAATTGCTTTATGTGCTATGATTATTTCATACCCACTGTCCAAATGTTTTGTAAGAAAAAATACTGATTCACCTGAAAAATTATATCAGAGGAATATTTACAAATATGCTTTAACTTTTGGCAACTATGGATTTATGGGTAATTTTATAATTCTCGGAGTGTGGGGAAACGAATTTTTTTATAAATATTCGCTGTTTACCTTTTTTGTTGGAATTTTATGTAGTAGTTGGGGTTTGTACATATTGATACCGAAAGAGGAAAACGCAAGCATGCTGCAAAACTTAAAAAAAGGTCTGCTTACTCCACCGATGATTGCTTTGGTTGTTGGTATGTTATTTGGTCTTCTTAATTTAACGCGATATGTACCTCAGTTCATTATTGATGCGTTTGAAAGTGCCAGCAAGTGTCAGGGACCTGTTGCCATGGTTTTGGCAGGCTTTGTAATTGGTGGATATAATTTTAAGGAACTTATATTAAACAAAAAAGTATATATAATTACTTTATTAAGATTGGTTGTTCTTCCGGCAATTATAGTGCTTGTATTAAAGTGTATAGGTACGAGTGATGAAATAATGACATTGGCACTGATTGCTTTTGGTACTCCGCTTGGACTCAACACAATTGTTTATCCGGCAGCGTATGGAGGAGATACAAAAACAGGCGCATCAATGACAATGATATCACACACACTGTCTGTTATTACAATTCCGTTGATGTATTTGATATTTATAGTGTTGTTATAAGTTTTGGTTGGCATCTAGATTATACAGTCTTTATAAAAAGGGTGTGTTTGATTTGGTTGAGAATTTAAAAACAAATCGCGAAAAAGTATTTTGCCCATATCGAGTTTGTCCTATAGGAGCACATATTGATCATCAGATGGGAATTATAAGTGGTTTTGCTATAGACAAAGGAATAGAAATCGAATATAGCAAGACGGCAGACGGAAGCATTAAACTAACAAGTGGCGAATTTGATAAAACAGTAGAGTTTTCAACTCTTAAAACTCCACAAATTGCGGGAGACTGGGCTGATTATCTTAGAGGAACTGTTGCTTCACTTAAAAGGAACGATGATGTTTCATATGGCATTAATGCGCATATAAAAGGCAGCCTTCCGATTGGCGGGTTATCATCGTCGGCGGCAGTTATTATTGCATTTCTGAGCGCTTTATGTCGTGCTAACGATATAAAGATTTCTCGTTCTCAAGTTGTGGAATTAGCTTACTGGGCTGAACATGAATTCGTAGGCGTAAAAGTTGGAAAACTTGATCAGTCTTGCGAAACGTTTTCTAAAAAGGATCATCTTCTGTTTCTTGACACTAAAGACGGTAGTTATGAATTAATCCCAAAAAAAGAAATTATGAAGCCATTTGAGATTGCGGTAATCTTTAGCGGGGTAGAGAGAAATCTTGTGGGTAGCAAATTCAATATGCGAGTAGACGAACTCAAAGCAGCTGCTTATGAATTAAAAGCAGAAAAATAGCATGCAAGGACAGTACAAAAAACAAAACAAGTAAGCGTATATATCCACTTCTTGAAGAAGTTGAAGAAATTTTGCTCAAAATAAAAAACAGCAGGACGAATACAGAAGACTATTCGGTAACTGTTATCAGGAAAGTGGTTATGTATTTACAAAAGAAGATGGCTCAATGCGCCATCCGAGTTATCCAAGTCAGATGCTCACAAAAACATTGAGGAAAAATAATATGCCACATTTAAGATGGCACGACCTAAGACACAGTTGTGCAAGCATTCTTATTCTTAAAGGATGACAAATGAAAGAAATTTCTGAATGGTTGGGACATGCTGATATTGGAACAACAATGAATATATATGGTCGCTTAAATCTTGAACATAAGAGAAAATTAGGCAGTACATTAAACGGATTATTTGATGAAAAAGCGCAATAATGGTTAGAAATCGGTTAGAAAATGGTTAGAAAGATAGGAGTTCTAACCAAATCAAAGCAAATGTAAAAACCGCCTAACCCTATTGGTTAAGCGGTTTTTAACTGGTGAGCCATCGGAGATAGGTTGCTTCGCAACCTCCTGCTTGTCCACCCAAATGCTGCGCATTTCGGTACCGGACTGCGCACCAACTTCGCTAAAAACGATTATCAATCGTTTTCTTAACGCTCGTTGCCCCCCTCGGGGTGCGAATCTCCTCGAAAAAAAAGAAACACCCACTAAAAGTGAGTGCTTCTTTTTTTGGTGAGCCATCGGAGATTCGAACCCCGGACAACTTGATTAAAAGTCAAGTGCTCTGCCGACTGAGCTAATGGCCCGTATTGGCTGGGCTGGCAGGACTTGAACCTGCGGGTGCCAGAGTCAAAGTCTGGTGCCTTAACCGACTTGGCTACAGCCCAACATGGTCAATGTTGAGTGTAACTCAGGTGGAAAGAAGTGGGGTGGATAGAGGGACTCGAACCCTCGGCCTCTAGAGCCACAATCTAGCGCTCTAACCAACTGAGCTATACCCACCACATTTGGCGTGCCTGCGGGGATTCGAACCCAGGACCTACTGCTTAGAAGGCAGTTGCTCTATCCAACTGAGCTACAGGCACACATATGTTTTGTGGCAAAAAATGGAGCGGGTGATGGGAATCGAACCCACCTATCCAGCTTGGAAGGCTGGTGTTCTACCAATGAACTACACCCGCGGATGTGACTCTAAAAGTATAGCAAAATAAAAGTGGTTTGTCAATATCTTTTTTCCTTTTTTTTAATTTTTTGCCATAGCATATACTAATTATTGACCCTCTTCATTCTTTTATACACAAAAAAGAATCTTCTTTTTTGTGACTTTATCACTCATTTAGTGGAAAATATGGAACTTTTATTAAGACACCCCAATATAATGTATTTATTGCTTGATTATCTAACAAAAATATGATATAATATTTAAGTATTTATACATAGGAAAAGAAGGTGACGAAATGTACCTTAAAAGAATAGAATTACAGGGCTTTAAGTCCTTTGCAGATAAGACGGTAATCGAGGTTCATCAGGGTGTTACTGCAATCGTGGGACCTAATGGTAGCGGTAAGAGTAATATCTCTGATGCTGTCCGCTGGGTTATGGGTGAGCAGAGCGCAAAAACTCTTCGTGGCGGAAAGATGGAAGATGTCATATTTGCTGGTACGCAGAAGAGAAAGCCTCTCGGCTATGCAGAGGTTTCGCTTGTGCTTGATAACTCCACTCATTTCCTCCCTTGCGATTTTAACGAGGTTGAAATAACCCGTCGAGTATTCCGCAGCGGTGAAAGTGAATATATGATTAACCGTACCGCCTGCAGACTTAAGGATATCAATGAGCTTCTTATGGACACAGGCCTTGGCCGTGACGGATATTCAATCGTAGGTCAGGGTAAGATTGCAGAAATCGTTTCTGCCAAGAGTGAAGACAGAAGACAGATATTTGAAGAAGCTGCAGGTATATCAAAGTATCGCTACCGTAAAAACGAGGCAGAGCGAAAGCTTAATCACACCGAGGATAATCTTGTCCGCGTGCGTGATATTTTAGGCGAGCTTACAGAGCGCGTTGAGCCTCTTCGCAAGCAGAGTGAAAAGGCGATTAAGTACCTCGACCTTCGTGAAGAACTCAAAGGCATAGAGGTAAGCGCACTTCTTGAAATCACTGACTTAAAGCGTGCAGAAAGTATTAAGACTGCACAAGCTTATGAAAATGCAGTAGGCGAATTTAATGAAGCAAAAACACAACTTGACGAGTGCAACGAAAAGAGTGACCTTCTCTACGCGCAGATAAGAGAAACAGACGGAGAGCTTGAACAAAGGCGCGAAAAACTCACTACTCTCGAGGGTGAGAGTGCGTCAATTGAAAATGAACGTGCTATCATTAAAAACAACATTGAAAACCACAAGGTTAATATTATCCGCATTGATACCGAGCTTCAGGGATGGAGTCAGCGCGAAGAGGGTATAAAAGAGCAGATAACACTTCTTGAAGAAGAAAAGATAAAGAAAAACGAGCGCTTCCTCAAAATGGCTGACGAGCTTGTAGCCCTCGAGGACGAGGATCGTGTGATTGGCGAAGAGGTTTCACGCAGAGTGAAGGCTCTTGAAACAGCTCGCGAGGAGGTTCTTCAGCTTCGTTCCAAAAAGAGCGAGGCGCAATCTAGACTTGACAGTATCGACCTCATCACTCAAAATATCGAAACAAGGCGCTTTTCTATCGAAGTTGATATAACCGCCGCGTCTGACGATATAAAGAAGCTTACTTCAAAATGCGGTGAGCTTTCCGAAAAAGCGCAAAAGGCTCAAGTTGAATTTGATAAGCTTTCCGATGATGTTATAAAGGAAAGTCAGGCATATCACGAATACAACAGAAAAGGCAGCGAGCTTAAAACAAAGTACAACGAGCTTGGCGCAAAGCTTGGCGAAAAGCAAGGACGACGCAAAATGCTCGAGGAAATGGAAAAAGCCCTCGAGGGGTATGCAAGAAGCGTGCGCGACCTTCTTCGTGCTAAAGAAGACGGAAGCTATAAAGGAAGCTTCATCGGTGTTCTCAGCAAGCTTATTTCCGTTGATAAGAAATATACAACAGCTATTGAAACTGCGCTTGGAAATGCGATGCAGAATATCGTCGTAGAGGATGAAGAAGATGCAAAGCAGGCTATAGAATTCCTTAAAAAGAACCGTATCGGCAGGGTTACTTTCCTGCCCGTTTCTTCGCAGGAAGGCAAGCGCCTTGACAACGAAGAGCGCGTTATGGGGAATGACGGTGCAATCTCCATTGCAAGCGACGTTGTTGAGTGTGATAAATCCATAAGAAATGTAATCGAGGCACTTCTCGGAAGAACAGTTATTATGGAGGATATGGACAGTGCCATTAAGCTTGCAAAGGCCACTCACTATAAGTTCAAAATAGTAACTCTTGCAGGCGAGCTTCTGCAGACGGGCGGTAGCATTACAGGTGGTAGTGTAAACCGTGCACAGGCGCTTCTCGGCAGAAAAGACGAGATTGAAGCTCTCGAAAAAGAGTGTGAAAAGCTTGAAATAGAGACAGAAAAGCTTGAGGACGAAATCGACGAATGTGCTGAAAATGCTGAAAAGAGCAGAAGAAAGGAAGCACTTCTTCGCGAAAAGCTTTCGGAAAGCGAAAACAAGCTCCTTAAAGTAAAGGCTGAAGCAGATATGAAGCAGAGCCTTCTTGAGATGGCTAATGAGCGCTTCTCCAAGCTTGCCGCGGAAAAAACACAGATTTCCACACAACAGACCGATACTGTTGAAACGAAGAAAAAGCTTCGTGAAATTTTAAGCGGTTCAGATGAGCTTATAGAAAAGGCAGAAGCAATCGTAAGGGAAAAGCAGGATTTAGTCCGCGAAGAAACCTTAAGACGCGAAGCTCACAGCGTGAGGGTTATTGACAAAAAAATGGAAATTAATAGCGCGCAAAAGGATGTCGAGCTTGCCGAGGAGCGTATTTTAGATGCGAAAAAGGGTATCATAAACTCGCAGTCCGACTATAAAGCACGCCTTGATGAAAAGGCGGCACAGCAGGAAGCAATTCTTGCTCTTGAAAAGCAGATTGAAGAAAATCTTATGCGCCAGAAACAGTGCGAGGCTGCTATTGAGTCGATGCGCGAGGAAATAAAAGCGCGTATCTCGGGCAGAAGCGGAAACGATGTCGAGCTTGAAAAGCTCCGCGAAAATATCAAAACTCTAAATGAGAAAATTCTCGTGCTTCAGGGTGAGGTTGTGCGAATCGAGACCAAAAAAAATAAGATTGAAGAAGACCTAGAAAGTGCAGCGGCAAGACTTTGGGACAGCTACGAGCTTACCTATAATACTGCCCTTGAACTTAAAAAGGACATCGGCTCTCTTTCAGAGGCGCAGAAAACCATTTCGCAGCTTAAAAATTCAATAAGAGCGCTGGGAAATATCAATGTTGACTCTATTGAGGAATATAAAGAAGTTAAGGGCAGATATGAGTTTTTGACCAGTCAGGTTGAGGATATGGAAAAGGCTAAGGCTGACCTTGAGAAGCTCATTGGAGAAATGATGCTTGTGATGCGTGAGCAGTTTGCCAAGAAGTTTGCGGTTATAAATGAGCTTTTCGGCAAAAGCTTTGTAGAGCTTTTCGGCGGAGGCAAGGCAGAGGTCAAGCTTCTTAATCCTCTTGACACGCTTGAAAGCCCCATTGAAATCGAAGTTCAGCCACCGGGAAAGAAGCTTCAGAGTATAACTCTTCTTTCAGGCGGCGAGCATGCACTTACAGCGATTGCACTTCTTTTTGCTTTGCTTCAGGTTTCTCCTGCGCCATTCCTTGTGCTTGACGAAATCGAGGCGGCACTCGATGATGAGAATGTGTACCGCTTTGCAGACTACATAAGAAGCCGCGGAGAAAACACGCAGTTTGTCATTATAACACACAGACGTGGTACTATGGAAGCAGCAGATGTTCTCTACGGTGTAACAATGCAGGAGCGCGGCGTCAGCAGACTGCTTTCAATGAAGCTTGAGGACGTTGCATTTGAGGAGCAATAATTATGGAAAATAACACAGAAAAAAAAGGACTCTTTGCGAGACTTCGTGATGGTTTAGGCAAAACGAGAGATTCCTTTAATGAAAAAATTGATAATGTATTTCAGGTATTTTCAAAGATTGATGATGACCTTTATGACGAGCTTGAAGAAGCTCTCATTATGGCAGATATCGGCGGACAGACCTCTTGCGAAATCGTGGAAGAGCTTCGCGAAAATGTGAAGACAAAGCATATCAATGATGCGGCAGCGGTAAAAGAAGAGCTTAAGAATATCATCTCTGAAATTTTAAGCAAAAACGATACTGCACTTCATCTTGAAACAAAGCCTACCGTCATCCTTGTGATAGGCGTAAACGGTGTTGGTAAGACTACCACAATAGGCAAGCTTACTGCAAAGCTTAAAAAGGAAGGCAAAAAGGTCGTTTTAGGTGCAGCAGACACGTTCCGTGCAGCAGCGGCAGACCAGCTTGAAATATGGGCAGAGAGAAATGATGTTCCCATTGTGCGACTTACGGAGGGTGCTGACCCTGCGGCGGTTGTGTTTGATGCTTGTTCAAGTGCGAAAAGTAAGGGAGCAGATGTTTGTATCTGCGACACAGCAGGCAGACTTCACAATAAGAAAAACCTTATGGATGAGCTTGGAAAGATTTATCGAGTGATTGAACGAGAGCTTCCCGAAGCACACAAAGAGATTCTTCTTGTGCTTGATGCAACGACAGGGCAAAACGCTGTTAATCAGGCGGAGGAATTTAATAAGGTTGCACAAATCAGCGGCATAATTCTTACAAAGCTTGACGGCACTGCAAAGGGCGGAATTATAGTAAATATCTGCAAAAAGCTTGGTGTAGGAGTGAAATTCATCGGTGTGGGCGAGGGGATAGATGACCTTCAGGAATTTGACCCCATAAACTTTGCATCAGCTCTCTTTGGAGAATAAAAAAACGCTTTGGGTATAAAATAAGAAAAACTGATAATGGAGAAAAGGATAGACAATGGTCTATCCTTTTTAATTTGCTATGACAAGAAAATTTGTGAAAGATGTTTTCTACGACATCATTGGTTGCTTTGGAGTGGCAGTAGGGCTTTACTGCTTCGCCGAAAAAGTTGATATTGCTCCGGGCGGAGTAAGCGGCATTGCCATTATGGTGAAATATCTTACGGGGCTTCCCGTGGGATTTCTCACTCTCCTTATGAATTTTCCGCTTCTTGTAATTGCATACAAATTTATGGGCAGGGAGTTTACTATAAAAACACTGCGCACAGTCTTAATTAACACAATTCTTATTGATGCAATTGTAACTCCTTTTTTTCCGCAGTACGCAGGCGACAGGCTTTTAGGCTCGCTTTTTGCAGGGGTAACTATTGGCGCAGGACTGGGTTTTGTTTTTATGCACGGCTCATCTACTGCAGGTACGGATATTCTCGGCTACCTTGTTGAAAGAAAGTATCCCCACATCCCTATAGGGAAGGCGCTTATGCTTGTTGATATAGTTATCCTGGCTATGTCAACACTTGTCTTCGGAAATATCGAATCAGGACTTTACGGAACTGTCGCCCTTTTTACGCAGACTATAATGATAAACAAACTTGTCTACGGTGCAGAAAAGGGGAGAAACCTTTTTATAATATCGCAAAAAAGCGAGGAAATTGCCCGCCGTATTCTAGCTGAGCGCTCGAGGGGAGCGACGTTTTTAAGTGCAACGGGTGCATATTCAAAAAAGCCGACTTCTGTTTTGATGTGCGTCGTGAGGGTATGGGAGTATCACTATATTAAAGAAATCGTCTATCAAGAGGACCCTCTTGCATTTGTAATTGCAACACAGGCAGAGCATATAATCGGCGAGGGCTTTACAAGAAGTATAAAGAACAAAAATAAATCAATAATATAAAAGAGGGATACGCAACTGCGTATCCCTCTTGATTTGTATAATTTATCTATTATTAATTAGCTTTGTAAGTTCTACAGGTTCTACGATTTTTCCGTCCTTATAAACTCTCATATTGCCTGATGCAATTTCGTCGATAAGGATAACTTCGTCGTTGTTGTAACCGAACTCAAACTTGATATCCCAAAGGTCAAGACCGAGTGTCTTAAGGTCATCTGCAACAATCTTTGTGATAGCGAGTGTCTGCTTCTTCATGCTTTCAAACATTTCAGGAGACATAACGCCAAGAGCTGCAAGTCCTTCGCCTGTTACGAGGGGGTCGCCCTTTTCATCGTTCTTGAATGTGCATTCAACGTAGCCGCCTTCAAGAACTGTGCCATCTTCTATATATTCGCCGTATCTGCGGATAAAGCTGCCTGTAGCAACAAGACGGCAGATAACTTCGAGACCGTGACCAAATACTGTCGCAGGGAGAACCTCCATTGTAGCATCTTCAAGATTAGCGCTTACATAGTGAGTCTTGATGCCTGCCTTCTTGAGAAGCTCGAAATAATGAATGGATGACTGAAGATTTGCTTTACCGATACCTTCGATAGTAAGACCAACGGAGTTTTCACCTGGATCGAACACACCGTCCTTACCTGTGCAGTCGTCCTTAAACTTGAGAAGAACGTTGCCATTTTCAAGCTTGTACACGTCTTTTGTTTTTCCCTGATAAATCATTTCCATATTAAAAACTCCTTCTTGATTAAATCTACTGTAATATTCTAACACAAATTTTTTTATATGTACACATTTTTTTTCAAAATAACCGAATTTTTTTTGAGTTAGTCTATAGCCTGAATAAAAGTTATATCAGAGAGAGTAAAACCTTTTGCTCCTACACAGGTCTGATGGAAGGGGACAGCCTGATATCTGCCCGCATCAGAATAAGCACCGCTTCTTGACGGTGCAGGGTCATTAAAGAGGATTATATCGCCCTCGTAAGCTACCGCCACCATCGTATGGGGGAATGCCGCATAGCGCACCATAACGCCTTCGGGATGAAGCACGAGTGCCTCACGAAGAGCTGCACGGACGACGTTATCATCTTTCAAAGGATTCTTAATGTAAGTGCCGCCGCTGTTTGAGTCGCGTCCTGCATAGTAGGGACTGTTCTCGGGAAGAGCATTTGAAAAACATACTCCAAAGCGCTCTGCAATCTTACTATGATAGCAGTATTCACCCGAAAGCCCGTTTTCAATATTCACCGCCGAAATGTCATTTGGGGTAATTCTTTCTCCCTTTGCGTTTGAAATAAGCATAGCGTATGAGCATGCCCAGCAGTATCCGCTGCCGAATGATGGGAGATTAAATTCAGCCTGATTCTGGAAATAGTAGGAAAGAGAATTTGCTTTTTCACGTGTCTGCGCCGAAATCATATCGGGGGAATAACCAAAATACACAGTATTGGTATCCTTATTAAAACTAAGCGGATATCCGAATACAGATGCAATATCCCTCGCGGCAACATAGAGCGTCTTACCGATATATATCGGAGGCGCAGTCATTATGCGGAAAACAAATTCCTTATCGGAAGCACCTGTTAAATCCGCAACAGTTGCGAACTCATTATGAGGAGAAAGGCAGATTGAAGTGCGGGAATTACTGATTATAACGCTTTCGTGAGGACTAAAGGTCTTATATGAAAGAGAAAGCTTACCAGAAAGCGTTTTAGCATCAACATATGTAACTCCGTCGCGTATGAGAGGCTTTGCACTGAAATACACCAGTTTGCCATTTATGGCAAGATTAACAGGCGTATCTTCATACGCAAATGCAGCGGCATTTGATGCTATAAGCACTAATGCTATAAAAATAGCGCACAACCTTTTCATACTTTCCCTTCCTTCCTTAAATTATTTATACCATAAATGTCGTAATATGTCAATTAACGAAAAAACAGTTGACAATATAGGCTTTATGTGGTATTATAAGAGCGTTAATAAATTTCATATCCAAAAACGATGATGGAGAGTGCATCTGCGAATCTTTCGAGAGAGACGCCGGTTGGTGAGAGGCGTTAAAGTGAAACAGAATGCTGTAGCTCCTGAGTTGAAAGGAAGAACACTTGAGAAAGTTATTAGACCCTTTCCGAGATTGCTGCGTCAGTGCATAGGACTTGTTGGAGTCTGAAGTGGCAGGGGATAAATCTTCTGCAATTTGAGTGGTACCGCGGGTTATTTGCTCGTCTCAAGGATTAAGTTTTCTTTGGGGCGTTTTTTTATGTTCCAAAGCAGGAGGAATCGACTATGGAAGAAAAAATGATGACAGGGCTCGACTTCAAGATAAGTGAAGTTGCCGCCAGAATTAAAGAGCTTCGCCAGATTGACGGAATTTCCGTAGAAACAATGGCAAAGCTTACAGGCGTTTCCCGTGAAGAATACGTTGCTTGTGAGGAAGGTAAGCACGACCTCAGCTTCGCATTCATTTACCGTTGCGCACTTGCCTTCAAGGTCGGCGTAACTGATATTATTGAGGGTGTCAGCTCAAATCTTCGTTCCTACACTGTGACAAGAAGCGGTGAAGGTTCAATTATCGACCAGGCGCATGGTATGGTTTATTATAACCTCGCCTCTGCTTTCCGTGGCAGAGTGGCAGAGCCTCTTTATGTTCACGCTATTTATGACGAGAATGCAGAGCGCGGAGATATTGAGCTTGCAAGCCACGATGGTCAGGAGCTTGACATCGTAATCAGCGGCTCGCTCAAGGTTCAGGTAGGCAGTCACAGTGAAATTCTTAATGCAGGCGACAGTATCTATTACGATAGCTCCGCGCCTCACGGTATGGTAGCAGTAGGCGGTCAGGACTGTGAATTCTATGCAATCGTTCTTAATGGTGAGAAAGAGCAGGTACAGGAAGAAGAAAAAGCCATCGTTAAGACAAATTATAAGCCTCACCGCGAATACAAGAGAGTATATAATAACTTTATTGATGTAGTAGAAGATGCAAATGGTTGTCTTGAAAAAATTTCCTTTAAGAATGAGGACAAATTCAACTTTGCATTCGATGTTATTGACGCAATAGCAGATAAGAAACCCGAAAAACTTGCTATGCTTTATCTTTCCAAGGATAAGACAGAGCGCAGATTTACATTCGCAGACTTTAAGCGTGAATCAGCACGCTGTGCAAATTATTTTGAATCAATAGGTATCAAGCGCGGAAGCAAGGTTATGCTTGTGCTTAAGCGTCATTACCAGTTCTGGATTGCAATTCTTGCACTTCATAAGATTGGTGCAGTTGCAATCCCTGCAACATATCTTCTTCAGGAGCACGACTACGAATATCGCTATAATGCCGCAGGAGTACACGCTATAATCTGTACCGCGGATGACGATATTGCAGACCGTGCAGAAAATGGTGCAAAGAATGCTACAACTCTCAAGGAAAAAATCCTTGTAGGCGGCAAGCGTGACGGTTGGAGAGATTTCGACGAAGAGTATAAGAATTTCCCCGACACTTATGAAAGAAAAGAAGATTCTCCCTGTGGCTATGACGATATGCTTATGTACTTCACATCGGGTACAACAGGCAATCCCAAGATGGCACTTCACGCATACACATATCCGCTCGGCCATTTCCATACTGCAAACTACTGGCACTGTGTTGACCCCGAGGGCTTGCACCTTACAATATCAGACACAGGCTGGGCAAAGGCAGCGTGGGGCAAAATTTACGGTCAGTGGCTTTGCGAGGCTGCACTTTTCGTATATGACTTTGATAAGTTTGATGCGGCAGATATTCTTCCGCTGTTCGCTGAATATGGCATCACAACCTTCTGCGCACCGCCCACAATGTACAGAATGCTTATGAAAGAGGATATTTCAAAATATGATATGTCCTCCGTTCAACACGCTAATACTGCAGGCGAAGCTCTTAACCCCGAGGTTTATAAGCAAATCAAAAATCTTACGGGTCTTCGTATTATGGAAGGCTTCGGTCAGACAGAAACAACCTGCCTTATCGGTAATCTCTATGGAAGAGAATATAAGCTCGGCGCTATGGGTAAGCCCGTACCGCTTTACGATGTGGATATCGTTGACCCCGATGGAAACAGCGTTGATGTCGGTGAAAATGGTGAAATAGTTATCCGCACAAGCGAGCGTGTTCCCTGCGGTCTTTTCAAGGGCTACTACAAGGATGAAGAAAAGACAAAGGAAGTATGGCACGATGGACTCTATCATACGGGCGACGTTGCATATCGTGACGAAGATGGCTTCTATTTCTACGTTGGTAGAATTGACGACGTAATCAAGTCTTCAGGCTACAGAATAGGACCCTTTGAAATCGAGAGCGTTATTATGGAGCTTCCCTATGTTGTGGAATGTGGCGTATCAGCAGCTCCCGACGAAATTCGCGGACAGGTAGTTAAGGCAAGCATCGTTTTGACGCGCGACACAGTACCTAGTGAAGAGCTCAAAAAGGAAATTCAGATGTATGTTAAGGAGCATACTGCACCTTATAAGTACCCCCGAATAGTTGAATTCCGCGACTCGCTTCCCAAGACTACAAGCGGCAAAATTATAAGAAACAAGCTTTAATAAAAGAGCACCATAGAAAATCTATGGTGCTCTTTATTTGTGTTGCAAAAAAAAGTGTGATATGGTAAAATACTGTAGTAATAATTTGTTCAGCTGTATTAAAATTTGTTAATAAAGGAGTAGCGTTGTATGGGTAGAGCAATTTTAGCGTTAATTATCACATTAGTTGTTGGATTGTTGACGATGAGTATATTTACAGGTGCGGAAGAAATTGGTCTTCTTGTTGCAATTTCGGTTATGGGTGCATTTATTATCTGTTTTAATGAGAAAAAGTAATAGAGTGGCTTCAAATATATTTTTGGTAATAACTCAATACAAATCTATAAGGATTGTCGAAATTTGTTGAAAAGAGGTATAATATGAAAATTATAAAAAAGGTGTGGGGAATTATTCCCGGATTAGCAATATCAATTTTGATTGCAGTAGTGGCAAAAACAATTGAAAGCCGTTTACCAATACATATTGTGGGAGCATCGGTTATTGCACTATTTATAGGAATGATAATTAATCATTTTTGGAGGCCGGATTTCTTGAAAGCAGGAATCAAGTTTGCATCAAAGAAAGTTTTGAAATTTGCTATTATTCTACTTGGCGCCTCTCTCAGTGTTGGGGTGATTCTTTCCGTGGGTAAATTATCATTGATGGTAATGGTTTTCACTCTTTTGACTTGTTTTGGCGGAGGTTTCTTTATAGGTAAGGCTTTGAAGTTAAATTGGAAGCTATC
>JAZNTQ010000058.1:0-7894 GCA_045591865.1 Clostridia bacterium | reverse complement strand
GCCTTTTCGATTTTGCGCATTTCTTTTTCTTTATTGTATTTGGGTATTTTTATAGGCTCGGGAGCAAATTCAGAAATGAATTCCTCCTTGCTGGACTTTTCTTCTTTATCTGCAGCAGAAATTGCCGCCTCGGTCACTTCTGCTTCGTTTTCAACTGCAATTTTTGTTTCGTTTTCTCCTGACATCAAAACACTTCCTTTGCATAGTTTCTCTACTATCATAATACCAAGTTATACAAAATAAGTCAAGGAAAATTCCTTTTTGCACTCTTTTTGCGTGCATTTTCGCGCTTTGCAGATGTTTTTTGAAAAATTTTAAATTTTTCACGAACAAATGTTTGATTTTTTATTTTTTATGTGTTATAATACTTCTATAAACAAAGGAGGGGTTATAGTGGCGGCTAATATTGATAAGCAGCAGCAAATACTTAATTTCATTGAAAAGCAAGTATCCCAGAAAGGTTATCCCCCAACAGTCCGTGAAATCTGCGAGGCTGTCGGTCTTAATTCTCCTGCAACTGTTCACGGTTATCTGAAAAGGCTTGAAAGAGACGGTTATATTATAAAAGAAAGTGGAAGTTCCCGAGGAATACGCCTTAAAAACGTACCTTCAAATATTTCTTCTATGGAAAAGGAATATCTTGAAGTTCCCGTAATCGGCAGGGTGAGTGCAGGTCTTCCCATACTTGCAGAGGAAAATCTTGAGCGCACCTTCCCTCTTCCTATGGATTTTGCTAAAAAGAATGATATTTATATGCTCCGTGTCCGCGGTGAAAGTATGATTAACGCAGGTATTTTTGACGGCGACTATGTAATAGTCGAAAAGTGTGAAAATGCGCGTAACGGAGAAATGGTTGTAGCACTTGTTGAGGACAGTGCAACCGTAAAGACCTTCTATAAGGAAAACAATCACTTCCGTCTTCAGCCTGAAAATGATTATATGGAGCCTATTATTGTAGATAGCGTTTCAATACTCGGCAAGGTAGTTGGCGTATATAGATTATTGTAAAAAAATAGGATGGTACGGCGTACCATCCTATTTTTATCTGTTCATTACTAAATCTTCAATTGCACAGCCTACAGTTTTCATTGCACGATTAGTTTTTCTATATGCTTTTTTGATTTTTGCACTGCTCGGAGGGTCCATCAGCATACAAACTGCTCCTCCTACGATTGAACCTGCTATAAAACCTTTGGCAAAATTTACTGTTCCTCTCATTATTCCATCCTCCTTTATAGTTAGTATAAAGGTTTTTTCATTTTATATCCTACTATTTTTACGGATGAAATAATTAACTGTTTTTACACTAAAAATACCTATAATAATTCCTACTACTGCTCCGCCCAGAACATCTGTCGGGAAATGGACATAAAGGTATAATCTGGAAAAAGCGATTAAAATAGCAAGTGCCAGAGCAAAATATCCAATTTTTCTTTCACGCATTAAAAGAATTGTTGCACTAATTACCGACGCGAGAGTATGCCCTGACGGGAAAGAATAATCACGCGGCGGTGCAATAAGAAGCTCTATTCCCTCTATTATGTCAAATGGTCTTGTTCTTTGAAAAAGCGGTTTTAATATAACATTTCCAAAAAGAAAGCTTCCTATAAGTCCTATTGAGAGCATTATTCCTGTAGTGCGATATTTTCTGCTGCAAAGCATAAGAAGAGCTATTACAATCCATATCATCCCTGAATTTCCAAGCGTTGTTATAAAGACCATTGCTTTATCCAGAATAGGATTTCTTATGTAGTTTTGAATAAAGTCCAGAATCATAAATTCTATATTACTCATTTTTATCACCACCAATAATGTACTCATTATATTATTTAATTATTTCAAAGTAAAGCGATTTATATAAAATATTTATTGAAAAAGAGCGACTTTTGGTATATAATAAGCTGAAATGTTTTTTAAGGAGATGTTCATATGACCGTTAAAGAGCGTTATGAAGCACTTAAATCACGAGTTATAAAAAGAAAAGAAGAATTTGCAAATCTTATAAATTTTATGGAAAATGAGACTGAATACCTTACTGCTCCTGCAAGCACACGCTTTCATCTCTGCAGAAAAGAAGGTCTTTTGGAGCACAGCGTAAACGTAGCAGAAACTATGCTTCGCCTAAAAAATGCACTTGCTCCTCAGATTGATGATGAGAGCTGTATCATAACTGCCCTCATTCACGATTTGGGAAAGGCAGGAATGCCAGGTAATCCCCAGTACCTTGAAAACGAGCCTACTCCAAAACAGAAGCAATATGGCTTTCCTGCGTCCATTCCTTATAGAATGAATGAAAGCCTTGTATATTTAAGTGTTCCCGTGCGCAGTTTATATCTTGCTATTCCTCATATCTCGCTTTCGGAAGAGGAAGTGCAGGCGGTAATGTATCACGACGGACAGTATGTGGACGACAACAAATCAGTTGCCACAAAGGAAACTCCCCTTCTACTGCTTCTTCAGTATGCAGATACGTGGAGCACATTCGTAACTGAAAAAGACACCAAAAGAAAGTAATATCCGAAAGGAAGATATAAATGATAGAGCCAAAGAATATAAGAAATATTGCCATTATCGCGCACGTTGACCACGGTAAGACAACGCTTGTTGATGCGCTTTTGCGCCAAAGCGGTGTTTTTCGAGAAAATGCACAGGTGGAAGAACGCGTAATGGATTCCAACGATATTGAAAAAGAACGCGGAATCACAATTCTTGCAAAAAACACGAGCCTTATGTATAACGATGTTAAAATAAATATCATTGACACCCCTGGACACGCGGACTTTGGCGGTGAGGTTGAACGCGGTCTTAAAATGGCTGACGGCGTACTTCTCCTTGTTGACGCTTTTGAGGGATGTATGCCACAGACGAGATTTGTTCTTAAAAAGGCGCTCGAGCTTAATTTAGCAATTATTATGGTTGTAAATAAGGCAGACCGTCCCAATGCACGCCCGTATGAAGTTACCGATGAGCTTTTGGAGCTCTTTATCGACCTTGATGCAACTGATGACCAGCTTGATTCCCCCGTAGTTTACGTTTCAGGACGCGACGGTTGGGCAAGCCTTTCTCCCGACAATCATCCAGATGACCTTAAGGTTTTATTTGACCTTATCGTGTCTCACATACCCTCTCCCGAGGACACACGCGACGGTTCTTTCCAGATGCTCGTATCAAATATTGACTACGACACATTCACAGGAAGAATTGCTGTCGGCAGAATCAACCGCGGCTCTGTGCAGACAAATATGCCTATCACAATAAGCCGAGAGGGAGAAAATCCCTATAATTCAAGAGTATCAAAGCTCTATTCCTATAAGGACCTTGAAAAGCAGGTTGTAGATGAGGCAGGTGCAGGTGAGATTGTTGCCATAAGCGGTGTTGAAAAAATCAATATCGGCGACACAATCTGCGCATCGGGCGTTGTTGATCCTCTTCCATTCACTCCCGTTGACGAGCCTGTGCTTTCAATGACATTCAGCGTAAACAACAGTCCCTTTGCAGGTCAGGACGGCGACTACGTTACAAGCAGACACCTGCGCGACAGACTTATGCGCGAGCTTGAAAGCAATATCGCACTTCGCGTGAGCGAGACCGATTCTCCCGACAGCTATATCGTATCGGGACGAGGAGAGCTTCATCTTTCAGTTCTTATTGAAAATATGCGCCGCGAGGGCTACGAGTTCCAGGTGAGTAAGCCAAAGACAATAAATAAAGAAATTGACGGCGTTATGTGTGAGCCTTTCGAAAGACTCACTGTAGATGTTCCTGATGAGCATACAGGCGTTGTAATGGAGGGTATCGGTGCAAGAAAGGGTAGCCTGACTAATATGGCACCCGGTGCGGCAGGCTACACAAAGCTTGAGTTCTCTATTCCATCACGTGGACTTATCGGATACCGCGGAGAGCTTCTCACTGCTACAAAGGGTACAGGCATTATCAACAGCGTTTTTGACCGCTACGAACCTGTAATTCCCGGAGAATTCTCCACACGCTCAAGAGGAAGTCTTATTGCGTATGAAAATGGCGAATCCGTTGCCTACGGTCTTTTCAATTCGCAGGACCGAGGACAGATGTTTATAGGACCTGGCGAAAAGGTTTATCAGGGAATGGTTGTAGGTGAATGCAGCCGCCTTGAGGATATCGTGGTTAACGTATGTAAGCGCAAGCAGGCAACAAATATGCGCGCTGCAGGAAGCGATGAAGCATTAAGACTTACTCCCCCTAAAATTCTGAGTCTTGAGGAAAGCCTTGAATTCCTCGCCGATGATGAGCTTCTTGAGGTTACTCCCAATTTCCTCAGAATAAGAAAGAGAATTTTGGATACAGACCTTCGCGCAAAGGAAGCAAATCGTCTTAAGAAGCAATCACAGTAATTTTTGCACAAATAAATTTAAAAGCGGCACTCTGTTTTAGGCAGAGTGCCCTTTTTAATTACAACTGTGTTACACCTATTGACTTTTGGTAAAAGATACAATATTATGTAATCATAATAGAAAAGGAGGTAATTTCATGAGAAAGTTTGAAATTCACGATCTTGACGTAACAGCCTTTGTGCAGGAGCTTAATAAGTGCACAGGTCAGGTATGGTTAACAACTGACGAAGGTGACAGAATCAATCTTATGTCTGCCTTCTGCCGCGTAGTGGGACTTATGAGTATTCTTCATGGCGCAAAGCTCAGCCACGCTACAATCGAATGTGAAAACACAGAAGACGAAAGCAGGCTCTTCAGACTTAACCTTTATGGTAAGGTTGAAGACAAATAAAAAATTTAATACATAATAGCCCCCTCTCACTCATATGTTAGAGTGAAAAGGGGGCTATTTCTTTGAAATATTATATAGAACGTCGCTCGCGCATGCTTGCATGGTACATAATTGAAAACAATGCCACAGTGCGAGCTGCTGCCAAAAAATTCGGCTTTTCAAAATCCGCGGTGCACAAGGACGTCACCACGCGTCTTCTGGATATAGATCCAATTCTCGCGGCGCGTGTGAAAGAAGTTCTTGAAAAGAATAAAGCCGAGCGTCATATACGCGGAGGTCTTGCCACGAAGCTAAAATATGAGATGCGAAAAAACATCGCTAATTCTTAATATCATCTATTTATGTAAAATAGGTGAAAGTCGTTTGTAAGAGAATATTGTTATAAGCGAAAGAATTATTGCCCTGGCAAAGTTGAAAGGTGTAATCGTAGTAGCTACAAGATTAAATTTAATAATACTGCTTGCAGACGGCATATAAAGAGGCAGCATTATAAAATAATTGACTGCTGCTGCTGCAAGCGGCATAATGATGCTTCCCAGTATCAGTGCAATAATTGCTCCTTTTTTGGTTTTGTTAAACTTATAAAATAATCCTGTTACAAGCACAAAACTCCCGTTCACAACGAAGTTTGCAAATTCTCCGACATACCCCGTTGTGCTAATTGGGAAGTGAAGCAAATTCTTTATCAGTTCAATCATAATGCCTGCAACAGGTCCTAAAGAAAGCGCACCTATTACAGCGGGGAAATCTGAAAATTCAATTTCAAGAAATCCTGCTACCTTTGGTATCATATTTCCTGCAAACTGCAAAACAAAAGCAATTGCAGAAAGCACTCCGATTTTTACTAGATAATTTGTTTTATTCATACTCGGTCCTCCAAATTAAAATGCCCCGACATAATAATGTCGGGGCATAATTGCGCATACGCTTCTTTCTTCTCACATCCGGACTTTAACCGTCGGTCACGGAATCGCACCGTGTCTGCCATAGCAAGTTGCCTACGGCTCGCGGACTAAATCATAAGACTATTACCGCCGGTAAGGAATTTCACCTAACCCCCGAAGAAATTTTTATTCTGCTGTGTTTTCAGTTTCCTCTGCTGCTTGCTTTTTTGCTTCCTCGCGCTCTTTTTTCCATTCTTTCATATAAGCGTCGATTTTCTTATCTTCCCACTTCATATCAAGCTTTTCTGCCTTTTTGATAAGAATATCAGTAAGCTTTTCCTGACTCTTCATAAGCTTGAAATCTGCGTATTCCTGAATTTCCTTATCGATAGCATATCTCTTGATTACGTGATAACCATAATCACTCTTTACGGGCTTCTTTGTGTACTCGCCAACCTTAAGCTCTCTTGAAGCCTTTTCAAACTCTTCTACCATTTCTCCTGTGCCGAATGTGTAGAACTGACCTGCGCTCATACCGGGGTCTTCACCGTAGTCTGAAATAAGGCTGTCGAAGTCTTCTCCCTTGTCAAGCTTTGCAATAACTTCGTTTGCAATCTTGAGCGCTTCTTCGTCACTCTTTGCAACAGCGCCTGTCTGCTCATCTGCCTGTGTTGAGATAAGAACGTGCTGTACTCTTAACTTATCCTTGAATTCTTCAAGGAACATTTTTTCAATTTCGCTATCTTCTATATAGCCCTCTTCACCCTTTTGAGTAATCTTTTCAAGGAGGGCGTTAAGAATTTCATATGTTTCAAGATATGTTGTTATTGCCTCGTCAGTTGTATGAGATTCCTTAAGGAATTCTACATAGCCTTCTTCTCCGCCGTAGCTTTCAATAACGTTCTTTTTCTGCTCTTCAACGGTCTCCTTAATCTTACTGTCAACAGTAATTCCATATTCTTCACCAAGTATGATTGCCGCTGCAAACTGCTCTGACTGCATTTTTGCACTTTCATTGATATAATCTTCTACGGTCTTACCGCTTTCAATTTCCATATTGAGCCAGTCTTCACCGTAATACTGCTCGTACTGTGCCATCTGAGCATAAATAATACTGTGAATAAAGTTGTAATATGCCTGTGTTATTTTCACATCTTCAGCCTTTAATACTACTGTATTATTAAGTTTCTTGTCATCAGGTGTTGAAATTTTCTCTCCGCAGGAAGCGAAAAGAGAAACACACAAAATCATTGCAACTAAAAGCGCCAATACTCTTTTCATTTTGTACAATCCTTTCGTTTTGCCTTTTTACAGGCTAAAAATCTATTTAATTATATACTACTCTTCGCTATTTTGCAAGCACTTTAATACATTATTTACACTTTCGATTAATTTATCGCCTTTTAGATTTTTTTCGCGCAATAATATATAGGGATTGTCACCTGCACCGAAAAGTATTTTGCCTTTATTTTTCGTTGCAAGGAGTGATATTTTATCTACAAGTTCCCTGCTTAACGAAGAAATTTTGAATATTATTCCTGCTTCGGCGTGCGATATTTCGCGGATACCTATTTCCTGTGCCATAGTGTGAAGCATCTGTATGTCAAGAAGCGCATATGTTTCGTTTGGAATTTCTCCGTAGCGGTCCTCAAATCCTCCCTCTACTGCGTAGCGGTCATTTATATCCTGTATGCCTGCAATCTGCTTATACGCTTCTATACGAAGATTCGATGTGGGAATATAGGAATCGGGAATAAAAGCATTGACCTCAAGGTCTATAAGTGTCTCTGCTTTTTCCTCTTTTTTGGGTTTTCCCATAGCCTCGTTTACAGTTTCCTCCAGAATCGAGCAATACATATCGTAGCCAACGCTTGCCATAAATCCGTGCTGTTCGGGGCCGAGAACATTTCCTGCGCCTCGTATTTCAAGGTCACGCATAGCAATCCTGAAACCGGACCCGAACTCTGTAAATTCACGTATTGCACGAAGTCTTTTTTCTGCAACTTCATCAAGAATCTTATTCTTTTTATAAGTAAGATAAGCATACGCAAGGCGGTTTGTTCTGCCGACTCTTCCGCGAAGCTGATAAAGCTGACTCAATCCCAATGTATCTGCATTTTCTATAACAATCGTGTTTACATTGGGGATATCAAGACCTGTTTCTATAATAGTGGTACAGACAAGCACGTCAATTTCGTGATTTCCTACCTGCATCATAACGTCATCAAGTTCTGTTTCACTCATTTTAC
>JAZNTQ010000057.1:0-11921 GCA_045591865.1 Clostridia bacterium | reverse complement strand
ATAGTTACAGTGTAAACGAGGGGATTTCGAGCCGTGTCGGTTATAGGTATTTCAACACATCTAACTATCAATTTTTCTTATTTTCACGCAGGGAGACGAAAAAGTCTTTAAGCATCGTGGTGCATTCTTCTTCCATAATGCCACCATAGACCTTCGTTGTGCTGCCGAAATAGGATTTTGAGAATAGGTCTATCCTACCCCCTGCTGCTCCGTATTCGGCGTCATATGCGCCGAAGTATACACTGCGCATACGTGAATTTATAATAGCTCCGCTGCACATTACACAGGGCTCGAGCGTTACATACAAATCGCAGTCGGAAAGGCGCCAGTCAGAAAGAAGCTCTGCGGCTTTTCTTATAGCAACGATTTCTGCATGAAGTGTGGGGTCGTGGGAAACATTACGAAGGTTATGCCCTGTGGCTATAACTTCGCCATCCTTAACAACTACCGCGCCAACGGGCATCTCGCCCTCTTCTGCGGCGGTTTTTGCCTCTTCAAGCGCCAGTTTCATAAACTTGTTTTCCATTTTCACACCTCGATTATAATAACATATTCTTATTATCAAGTCAAGAATTTATCAGCCGATGCAATAAACGCATCGGCTGATTTTTAATCTAATTTTGAAAGCTCCTGCTCTGCCATTTCGCGGGTTACGGTGATTACGCTTGTAAATCTGCAATTAAGCGCTTTCTCGAAGTTTTCTCGGGCACCTTCTGTATCTCCCAAATTTTTAAGAACTATACCATAGTTATAATAAGGCATAGGAGTAATTTGAGGTGTCTTAAGAAGGGCGGTGTAGACCTCTCTCGCCTTTTCGTACTCCTTCATAAGCAGATAAAGCTCGCCAAGATTATCAGCAATAGTTTTATCAGAATCGTTATAATCATATGCTTCCTGCATAAATGGAAGCACCTCTTCATAATTCTTGTCACGCTTTGCTCTTTCAAGATAAAGCACGCCAAGTGTTCCATAGGTATTTGATGCAGTAAGCTTTCTATGAACGTCTTCTAAAATTTCAATTGCCTCGTCAAGATTGCCTTCCTTCCAGGTGAGAACTGCAAGGTTATGCCTGGCATTGATTTTGTTTTCCTCGCTTGACTGCTTTGAATTTATGACCTCACTCAAAAGCCTTCTGCCCTTATCAAAAAGGTTTTCACGAAGACAGAAGGATGAATAGGAAATCTTACACTGGGGGCTCATCTCCCCTGTCTTATAAGCTTTTTCAAAGAGCTTTTTTGCCTTTTCCACATTATCCTTTACAAAGTAGTGCTACATTGCAGAGCGTGTCATAAGAGTTGCTCGTCTTATATAGCAAAGAATTGCAATCACAACCGCCAAGAGACCAAGTGCCGCTAAAAAGCCATATGCATTACTTACAAAATAAAATGCCAGAAGTAAAGCTATTGAGTAAAGGATTGTTTTCATAGATATGACCTCTTAAAATTCTGCAGAGCCAGTAGTTCTGGGGAAGCTCATAGCATCACGGATATTCTGGATACCTGTGATATACATAAGTGCTCTTTCAAAACCAAGACCAAAGCCTGCGTGTTTTGCAGTGCCGTAACGGCGAAGGTCGAGATACCACCAGTAATCCTTGGGATCAAGACCAAGTTCTTCCATACGCTTTTCAAGAAGGTCAAGACGCTCTTCTCTCTGTGAGCCACCAATGATTTCACCAACTCCGGGAACGAGGCAGTCCATAGCGGCAACGGTTTTTCCGTCGTCGTTCATACGCATATAGAATGCCTTGATATCCTTGGGATAGTCCATAACGAATACGGGGCGCTTGAAAATCTTCTCTGTGAGATAGCGCTCGTGCTCTGTCTGAAGGTCAATACCCCATTCTACGGGATACTCAAACTTTTCTCCGCTTTCCTGAAGAAGCTTGATTGCCTCGGTATAGGACACTCTGCCAAAGTCAGAATTAAGCACCATATCAAGTCTTTCAAGAAGAGTATTATCAATGAATTTATTGAAGAACTGCATTTCTTCGGGAGCATTGTCAAGCACATACTTGATTATGTACTTGAGCATATCCTCCGCAAGCTGTGCATCGTCTTCAAGGTCGGCAAATGCAATTTCAGGCTCAACCATCCAGAATTCTGCTCCGTGACGGGGCGTGTTACTCTTTTCTGCACGGAATGTGGGACCGAAGGTGTAAACACCGCCGAGAGCCATCGCATGAGTTTCAACATTAAGCTGACCGCTTACGGTAAGGTTTGTCGGCTTGCCGAAGAAGTCCTGTGAAAAGTCAATAGAGCCGTCCTCTTTTCTGGGAGGATTCTCAATATCAAGAGATGTTACGCGGAACATCTCGCCTGCACCCTCGCAGTCACTTGAAGTGATAATGGGAGTGTGAACATAGACAAAGCCTCTTTCGTTGAAGAAAGAATGAATTGCATAAGCAAGAATACTTCTTACGCGGAAAACTGCTGAGAATGTGTTTGTTCTGGGGCGAAGATGCGCAATCGTACGAAGATACTCATTTGAGTGGCGCTTCTTCTGAAGAGGATAATCGGGAGTTGACTCACCCTCGATTTCAGCAACGTCTGCATTAAGCTCAAAGGGCTGCTTTGCATCGGGTGTAAGAACTATGCTTCCCTCAAAATAAACTGCACTGCCTACATTGAGCGATGCAATTTTATCATATGACTCGAGCTTATCTTTTTCAATTACGACCTGAAGGCAGTCAAAAAAGCTGCCATCGTTGATTGAAACGAAGCCGACATTATTATTTGCACGGATTGAACGAATCCATCCTGCAACACGCACCTTTTCCCCGTTTTTAAGGTCGGTGCTTCTGAAAAGCTGTTTAATTGTAGTACGCTTCATAACATTCTACTCACTTTCGGTTTGGGATATTTCAAAAAAAGTGTCACACCCCCATATTTGAGGGCGTGACAACCTATACGAAGCAAAAATCAGTCTTCGCAACATTCACTGCAATTTTCACAATCGCAGTCAAACTCGATTTCGATTTCTTCCTCACAGTTGGGGCAAGTAATCTTGTCGCAGTTTTCAAGAGTTTCAAGGTCAAGACAAAGGATGTCGCCACAAGAGGGGCACTCTACCTCAAACTCGTCGTCTTCGAGTTCATCTTCATCATCGTAGAAAATATCTTCAATTTCTGCAAGGTCCTCATCAACCTCGTCAAGCTGTGCCTGAATATCATCCTGAATTTCTTCGATTTCTTCAATTTCGTCTGCAATATCTGCAATAGCTTCCACGATAGCCATGAGAAGCTTGCCTTCTTTAGTGGTTTCGTCTATATCGAGACCTTCTGCAAGGCCGCCGATATACGCCATTTTCTCTGTTAAATAGCTCATATTAACCTCCAAAAATTTAAATTTGAACATTTTAGGGGATTGTTAAGGGTGGTCCCTTAACAATAAAATCCGTTAAAATCGGGGGCGTGAACCTCGATTTTAACTCCTTGCAAGGGCTGGCACGGTGAGTGCCGCGCGAGCGAAAGCCCTTTACTCGAAGCAAATGCTTTTATAAAGTAAAACTTTTGCTTCGAAAGGATGGCGTTGCCATCCGAATTATGCTCTACCAAGGTATTCGCCTGTACGTGTATCAACCTTGATAACTTCGCCATTGTCAATGAAGAGAGGAACCTGAACCTGTGCACCTGTTTCAAGTGTAGCAGGCTTTGTAGCACCTGTAGCTGTGTTACCTGCAAAGCCAGGCTCTGTCTCTGTGATAGCAAGCTCTACAATGTTCGGAGGCTCGATAGCGAAGATATTTCCCTTGTATGAAAGAATTTTAACCTGCATATTTTCCTTAACGAACTTAAGAGCATCGCCAAGCTGATCTGCGCTTACGGGAATCTGCTCGTAGCTTTCGGGATCCATAAAGTAGAAAAGATCACCGTCGTTGTAAAGATATTCCATATCTCTGCGGTCGATATGTGCCTTGGGCATCTTATCTGTGGGGTTGAAAGTCTTTTCAACTACACCGCCTGAAATTACGTTCTTAATCTTTGTTCTTACGAACGCTGCACCCTTGCCGGGCTTAACATGCTGGAACTCGATTATCTGATAAACGCTTCCATCATATTCAAATGTTACACCATTTCTAAAATCGCCTGCTGAAATCATTTTTATACTATCCTTTCGTAAATAAAATTACCTATGATATAGTTTACAACATTTTCCTCTAAATATCAAGTCTTTTTTTGATTTATTGCATCTTTCTTTGAAAAGAAATAACCCCTTGTGAAAATGGGCGGTTTTACTGCCTCGCGCTTTCCCAGGTACATATCAATTGCGTTTTTAGTTTCTGTAGCATTTTCAGTTGTAAATACAAGACGGATACCCTCTGCTCCGCTCTTTTTTATGTCCTTCATTTTGTCTGCCATAAAGGTTGGACGGGAATTAAGGACTCTGTTAAGATGCGAATTTCTATCACCTATAACTATAAATTCTGCACCTGTTTTGTCCTTTATTTTTATCGGTTTTGAGCAATCGCACTTCCCCGTTATTCCGCGGATAAGGCACGCACGGCTTATCATAACGCTCTGATAACCGTGGCACACTATTTCACAGGGAACATCGGTTTTTGATGTAATTTCCTTAATGTCGCCCAGAGGAAGCTCTACGGAGAGAGTGATACCATCGCACTCTTTCGCAAAAAAGTTTGCACTGACGCTGTTATATATATTCATTCCCCAATCTGCAACAACTCTTCTTCCCTGCTTTTTCGCAAGCTTTACCATCCCGTAGCTTGAGGCGTATACTCCGTATGAGGCAGGGATTTGAGAGAGCTTTTTCTCTGCTTCACTATCGTCTAAAACAACCTCGGGAAGAAGGATGAAGCACCTTTCATCAGGCACTATTTCTTCCCACAGTGAAAGTGGCACAAGCACCCTCTGGGCATCCTTTGCACTTTCAAACTGCTCTTTAGTGCTGATTTGTACACAGAGGTATTTTTCAGTCTTTTTGTTGCTTTTAATCTCGGGATATTCAAAGGGGTATGTTTCCCTTTCTGTAATTCTTTCGCGCTCTTCTAAAAGAAGTGCTGCCGCCTCTCTGCGGAGAAAATTAAGTTCCGCTGCAGAGATCGTTATATTATCATCTGCTATGAAGCTAAACTCACGAAGTTCGAACGGGGTCTGCCCCATTTTCCCTATCTGCATAAGGGCACGCTCTTTTGTAAGGGCAACGTTTTGTGCCGCCTCACCCTCTTTACCCTCTGCTTTTACGCTGTGAATTCCGTCAGAGAGAGTGAGTAGTGAATTTTTCCCGTAGCGGATTTCAAGAGTGGCACTTACGGGGATTTTTTTATTTTCTGCTCCCTCTCTGTAGCTTAAACGTGCTTCTTTGAGGACAGTTTCGTCTGCATGGGAGGAAAGGTTATCGTTGCTTATGGAATAGTTCATAATCTCGGGCGTGTTTCTCTCGTCAAAATACGCCTTTGTGAAACCGTCTCCGCGGACAAATATTTTTTCAAGTTTTTCCTCGTCTGAACGCTCAAGCGGAGCAAGGCTGTCAAGATATTTTCTGTATATTCCCGTAACTGTTGCGACATATTCAGGGCTTTTCATTCTGCCCTCTATCTTAAAGCTTGTAACGCCTGCGTCACGCATTTTTGCAATTTCATCTGCAAGGCATAAGTCTCTTGGACTTAAAAGGTATCCGCTTTTTCCTGATGATACATATTTCTGTCTGCAGGGCTGGGCACACATACCACGATTTCCGCTTCTTCCACCGATAAATGATGACATAAGGCACTTCCCTGAAAAGCTTATGCAAAGCGCCCCGTGGCAAAAGGCTTCTATTTCGGCAGTTGTTTCGTCTGCTATGGCGCGTATTTCATCTGCAGAAAGCTCGCGCGATAAAACGACTCTTGAAAAGCCGAATTCTTCAAGTGCCTTAACATCATTCTTGTTTGAAGATGTCATCTGCGTGCTTGCGTGGATAGGCAAATCGGGGCAAACGGTTTTAGCAATGAGTGCTGCTCCCATATCCTGAATGATAAGGGCATCCACGCCTGACTTAGCTGCATTTATAACTGCCTCTTCAAATGCCTCTTTTTCGCTTTCGGCAACAAGAGTATTAAGCGCAAGAAACACCTTAACTCCGCGTGCATGGCAGTATTTTACGGCATTTATTACTTCATCCCATGTGAAGTTTTCCGCATTCTTTCTCGCGCTGAAGCTCCTCTCGCCTATATAGACTGCATCTGCACCATTTTGCACTGCAGAGACGAGCGCTTCCCACTTTCCTGCAGGAGAAAGAAGCTCTGTGTAGTTAGTGTTTTTCATAATCAATACATCCTAACAGAGCTACCGCAAAAGCGGTAGCTCCATAATTATCTGTTTTTAAGTTCTGTTTCGAGCTTTACAACATTCATTTTAAGAGACTGATTTTCTGCACGAAGACGAGCAAGCTCGGCATTAAGCTTATCAAGTGCAAGCTTGCTTCCGCCTGCTTCCTCGGCATATTTAAGAAGCTGTGCGCGGAGCTTTTCATTATCCTCCTGCGCCTGCATATACTCATCTGAAATATTGACTGCTGTAAGCACCGCTGCCATAGATGTGGAAAGGCGCTTGTCGCGTTCTATAAGCTCGCGCATTTTTTTATCAACGTGATATGCAACGTGACGGATATATTCCTCGTCTGCATCACACGATATTCTGTACTCCGCCCCATTTATTTTAACAATAGTAACTGTCTTATTTTCTTCCATAGTAAATCAGCCTTTCAGTATAGTTAATATAATTATATATTAATTTTCGGCAAAATTCAACTGTTTTGAAATGATTTTTTCCATATTAGAATTTATATTCTTGTAAAGCAGTCTTTTTTGTGATAAAATTACCAAGAGCACGCCTCACTCCGTACCACAGAGTTGCCCATACGGTTGCGATGGAATATATGTTTTCAAAAAACATTGCAAATATTGCAGTAAGAAAGAATATGGGGAGCCTTTTGGGTGAGACTAACGATATAAAGAATGTGCTGAATAAAACGAGGATTTGAAGAACAATTTTGATATCGTCGTGGAAAGCTATTTCGAGCACACTGCAGGAAAGTACTGCAAGCGGTATTTCCCACAGATATGAGTCCTCAAATCTTAAGAGCGACATAAAAAGAAGTACTGCTGTAAACCCGAGCCATATGCGTCCGAGACCGAAAAAGCTGCATACTGCAAAGGTTACTGTAAGATAGATTAATTTTTGCATAATACACCAACCTTATAAGAATAATATTAGTTATTAACTACTGGAGTTTTTTATATGCACGAAACAGAAAAAGAAATTGAAAAAGTAATATTGTGCGGTGTTCATACAGGCAGAATCAACACGCTTGATGACACTACCGAGGAATCAATGCAGGAACTTCGTGAGCTTGCCCGTACTGCGCAGGCAGAGATTGTGGGCGAAATGATTCAAAACAAGGAGCATCCCGAGGCTTCCACCTATTTCGGCGAGGGCAAAATGGAGGAGCTTCGTATTGCGGCAGAAACTCTTGGTGCTACACTTCTTATTTTTGACGATGAGCTTACGGGAAGCCAGATAAGAAACATAGAAAATTATACCCACATACGCACGATTGACCGAAGCACTCTTATCCTTGATATTTTCGCGCAGAGAGCTATATCAAAAGAGGGTAAAATTCAGGTTGAGCTTGCGCAATTAAAGTACTCTCTTCCCCGTCTTTCGGGTATGGGAACGGAGCTTTCAAGACTCGGCGGCGGCATAGGCACGAGAGGGCCTGGTGAAACGAAGCTTGAAAGTGACAGGCGCCATATTCACAGACGTATAAATTCGCTTGAGGCAGAGCTTCGGGAAATTCAGTCGCACCGTGATTTGCAGAGAAGCCGACGAGAAAAGGACAACGTCGTTGTAGCGGCGCTTGTCGGCTATACAAATGCAGGTAAAAGCACAATCTTAAACTACTTTACAGATTCCTGCGTGCTTGCAGAAAATATGCTTTTTGCAACGCTTGACCCCACGATGAGAAAGCTTGACCTTCCCGACGGAAGAAATGCAGTAATCGTGGATACGGTAGGATTTATAAGAAAGCTTCCCCATCATCTTATTGAGGCGTTCAAATCCACTCTTGACGAAGCGGTTTTGGCAGATGTTCTTATTCACGTAATAGATTCATCCAATCCCGAGATGCATACGCAGATGAGGGTTGTGGATGAGCTTATACAGAATTTAGGTTGCAGAGCGCAGAGAATTATTGCAGTATTTAACAAATGTGATGTTGCTCCTCCCCTTTCTCCGCGCCCCGAGGGGAATTACACCGACTTTATTTCGGTGAGTGCAAAGAGCGGAGAGGGTATGGATGAGCTTGTTGAACTCCTCCACGATGCTCTGCCCGGTAAGAAAAAGGAAATCCAGGTGCTTATCCCCTACAGCGACAGTAAAACTGCCGCAATTCTCCACGATGGTGAAGTAATTCTTGAAGAAAGCTACGAGGCAGAGGGCACAAAAATACGCATACTTGCTGATGAAGCACTGTATGCGAAATTAAGGAATTATATTATATGATGGAAGATTATAAAACTGTGCAAAATGACGCGAGTGCGGAAATGATTGAAAAAAAGAGCCGATTTATAGGCTATTGCCGCCCCGTCAAAAATCAGGATGAGGCAACCCAATTTATAAATGAAATACGCGCTATGCACCGTCAGGCAACGCATAATGTTTACGCATATGTACTGCGCGATGACAACATTATGCGCTATAGCGACGACGGAGAGCCTGCAGGCACTGCAGGAGTGCCCGTGCTTGAGGTTATAAAAAAAGAGGGGTTGACCGACGTTGCAGTAGTGGTAACGAGGTATTTCGGCGGTGTTCTTCTCGGGGCAGGCGGTCTTGTCCGCGCATATGGAAAGAGTGCTAAGCTCGGGATTGATGCAGCAGTCAGAATAGAGAAAATCTACTGCGAGCTTTTCCTCATCCGCTGCGATTATTCAACCTATGGAAAACTTGAATATTTAGTGAATACCGAGGGGTATATATTAAAGGACTGTGCATTTGAAAACGATGTGTGTATGACGGTCGGGGTAAAACCCGAACAGAAGGAAGCTTTTCTCAAAAACGTTGCCGACATATCGGGTGGAAGTGCACAGATAGACGAAATTTCAGGCGAGTACATAACTAAAGAGATAAAGTAAAAGGGTGTCATATGACACCCTTTTTGTTATTCTATCGGTATTAAATTTCCTGTATTAAGATTTACTATTCTGGGAATTCTTGAGCTGTTTGAAATGCAGTAGAGATTTCCGTCGGGACCGAAGAAGGTTTCTCCAGCAATATAGGGGTAAAGTTTTGTAAGTTCACCGGTCTGTGTATCGAGTGTATAATATCCGCCGTTAACTGTGCTGAAAGGAGGATATCCTCCCTGTCCAGGACTTTCTTTTTGGGCATCATACCACATACCGAGGAAATAAATTTTACCATCCTCTTTACCCAAAGCATACATAGAGTTAAAGAGGTCGCCGTGTTTTTCTGTCAGCGGTTCAAATTCATCCGCGCCATTTTTATAAAGATAAATATCGCTGAAACGGTTACTCCACCTTCCTGAATATGCAGGTCTGAAACTGTTGGATGTAACATAAAACTCCCCGTTTACGCCTTCGTAAACTGCATCAAAATTACATCTCGCATCCCACGGAATTTGTTTTATACCGTTCTCATCTTTCCTGAAGAAATATGACCTGTATTGAGTGTACGGGGCAGGAGCATTTCCAAACTGTGCTGAAAGGTATATAAGACTGCTATCGCCTGTTTTGTATTCACGCACATTTGCCCCGTTTACGCTTTCTTCGCCGCCAAGAGTTATTAAAAGCGTGTCTCCGATATAGATACTTTTATCTTTTATTGTTGCTTCCAAAGCAGTTGGCGTTACCTCATCCTCACGCTCGGGCATTGCAGCTCTTTTTACTTCGAATTCGGTGTCTTCCCTGCGAAAAACCTTTTGCGCTGCTGTATCAAAGTCATAGTTAGCATAATAACTGTACAAAAGCGTGTATCTGGTATCGCCGTTCTCGGTGATGCTTTCATCATATACTGATATCTTATTTTCCAGTTTAACGGTATTTCCGTCTACCGTGTAAGCATACGGAGGATTGCTTTTTCCATCCTCGTAGAGCTTGAAAGAATAATCCTTTTCTGACCACTCAACATCAAAGTTTAATTCCTCGTACGCAAAGCGCCATGTCATCGGGAAATATGTGATTCCGCGGAAGTTTATAAGCGGATACTCCTCTTTTTGATTATCAATATAGATTCCGTTAAGATATATGGGATATGTGGGAATCACGGCATCGTAGAGCTTGTTATAATAATTAGTTGCACTTTTGCCGAAGTAATTGGGAGTTTCGGTGTAGTAATCAACATATTCGCGAGTGATGAAAAGCCCCTTTTCGCTATCAAATCCACACATGAGACCAAGGCGGGCACAAAGGTCGAAGGTCATCGGGAAATATGTAATATCCTTATAGGTTATAAGGGGGAATTCTACATAGCGGTTGTCCACGCTCATATACTGAATTTCTGTATAAAACGGTGCAATTTTCACCTTTATCTCATCATTTTGCGCAAAGGCTGGAAAAGATGATATTAAAAGAGTTAAAATAAGTAATGTCGCCAGTAGTTTTTTCATATTATCACCTCTGGTTTTAATATAGCATACTTCCTATTTATTGTAAACAGAGGTATTGATTTTTTAATTAAACTGTAATAAAATTGTTTTGGTGATTGATATGATAAAGATACTGTTTATCTGTCTGGGCAATATATGCCGTAGCCCTATGGCAGAATTTGTAATGAAGGATATGGTCAAAAAACGTGGTATTGCGGATAATTTCGAGATTGCATCTGCTGCTACAAGCGACTGGGAAATCGGGAATGGCGTGTATCCCCCTGCAAAGCAGAAGCTTCGTGAAAATGGCATTGATTGCACAGGAAAAACTGCAAGGCAAATGACAAAGGAAGATTATACATACTATGACTATATAATCGCAATGGATGAAGGAAATCTTCGTGATATGGTGCGATTTGTAGGTAATGACCCTGAGGGGAAGGTATCTCTTCTTATGTCGCACACATCCACTCCCCGCGATGTTTTGGACCCGTGGTATACGGGCGATTTTGAGGCTACCTGGCAGGATGTGAATAATGGATGTAGTTGCTTACTGAAAAAGTTAGGGGTTTAACAAAAAATAGGGTATCGCAAACACGATACCCTATTTGATATTTAATTATTCTTCGTCTTCAAAATCTTCTTCGTCCTCAAAATCCTCGTATTCATCATCATAATCATCGTCGTCTTCATCATCTTCATCATCGCCTTTTTTAAGGAAAAGTGATGTTGCAATAAGAATGCACACGATGATTATAATTACAAGGATTGTTATGAGAAGACCTTTCATAAAGCCGCCTGATTTTTTCTCATCTTTTGCAGGCTCTTCTTTTTCTGCTGCCTGAGGCTCTTCTTCATTTTCCGCAGGAGTTACCGCACTGGGTTCTTCCTCGGTTTCCTTATCAGCAATTGCATTATTTGCATCGGCAAGCTCGCTCTTTAATCTGTTTACCTCAACTTTATAGGCATCGATTTCAGCATCAAAACGCTTCTTTTCAATGTCCATTTCCTGTTCTATCTGCGCAATTTTCTGCATTGCTTCCTGTGACTGCTTATTTGAAGAGATAGCTCTTCCGCATAAAACACCTATGAGGAGGCAAAGCAAGCAAAGCACTAATGCTGCAGATGCAGTAATCTTTCTTCTTTTCTTTTTTAACGGAGTAACGCTTCTGTAATTATTAAGTTCCATATGTATCCCTCCACGTATTGTTTATTCCTGTGTTTAGTATAACATAAAAAAGAACATCTTACAAGAAAAAAATACAAAATTTGACCTTTTTAAGCTAAAAACGATTATCAATCGTTTTTTATACGCTCGTT
>JAZNTQ010000056.1:0-9170 GCA_045591865.1 Clostridia bacterium | reverse complement strand
TTTATTTTTATGAGGATGGCGAAATTGCATTTGACGAAGATGTATGCGAATCAGAGAGTGCGAAAAGAGCATTTTTAAGAGGTGCATTCATAATGAGCGGAACAATTTCCGACCCGCAAAAAAGCTATTCGTGTGAGCTTGTTACATATAACGAAAATATGTCATATCTTGCAGCAGATATTCTTGAGAGCTTTGGAATAAAGGCTAATACTGTAAAAAGAAACAGCTATTTTATAACTTACTTAAAAGACAAATCGTCTGTAAGTGATTTTCTTAACATAATAGGCGCACACAAATCGATGCTTGAGCTTATGGTAACCCAAATTCAAAAAGACATAAATAACAAAGATAATCGCAATCAGAATTGTTTTATAGCAAACGTTGATAAGACTATTGCGGCTGCGGCAGAGCAAAGTAAGGCAATACTTAAAATCAAAGATACTCCAAAATGGGAAAAACTTGACAAAGAAACAAAGCAAATTGCACAATTAAGACTTGATAACTTTGATTTGTCTCTTTCTGCAATTGGAGAAAGAATGTCACCGCCTATGACTAAAAGCAGTGTAAACAGACGAATGAAAAAGCTTGTTGATTTAGCGGAGGAAAAATAAGATGTACACACATTTACATGTACATAGTGAATATAGTTTGCTTGATGGTATGTGTAGAGTTAAGGAGATACCTAAAAGAGCTAAAGAATTAGGTCAAAGCGCAGTAGCCTTGACAGACCATGGTGTAATGTACGGAGCAGTTGACTTTTACAAGGCGTGCAAAGCAGAGGGGATAAAGCCAATCATCGGTTGCGAGGTCTATACCACCAAAAACAGACTCGACAAGAGCGGAGGCAGAGGAGAAAACGAAACAAATCATCTTATTCTTCTTTGCATGAATGAGGAAGGCTATCAAAATCTCATCCAAATTGTATCTACAGGATTTATTGATGGTTTTTATTACCGCCCACGAGTAGATATGGAAACTCTTAAAAAATACCGCGGAGGACTTATTGCGCTTTCTGCATGCCTTGCGGGTGAAATTCCCAAGGCTCTCCTTTCAGGAAATGAAGCACGTGCTATTGAGATAGTAAATGAATATAAAGAGCTTTTTGAAGAATTCTATATAGAAATACAAGACCACGGAATTGAGGAACAAAAAAAGGTTAATCCGCTTCTTGTAAAGCTAGCCAGGGATACAAACACGCCCCTTGTGGCAACAAATGATGTTCATTACATCGCTGCTGAAGATGCCAAAAATCAGGATGTTCTTCTTTGCATCCAGACAGGTAAAACTCTTGATGAAGAAAACAGAATGCGTTTTGAGACGGAAGAGTTTTACTTAAAAAGCGAAGAGCAGATGAAAGAGCTTTTTAAGTATGCGCCCGAGGCTATTGAAAACACTAATAAAATAGCAGAAAAATGTAATTTTGAATTCAGTTTTGGCGAAAAACATCTCCCCAAATACGATGTTCCTGATAACAAAGACCCATTTGAATATTTGAACTTCTTGTGCCACGAAGGGCTTAAAGAAAGATATAAGACACCCACAGAAGAGCATATAGAAAGACTTAACTATGAGCTTGGCGTCATAAAACAAATGGGATTTATTGATTATTTCCTTATTGTGTGGGATTTTATTAACTATGCAAAGAAAAATGGAATACCAGTAGGTCCTGGGCGTGGAAGTGCGGCAGGAAGTCTTGTTTCATACACACTCGGAATAACCGATATCGAGCCTCTGCGCTATAATCTTATTTTTGAAAGATTCCTTAATCCCGAAAGAGTAAGTATGCCGGATATTGACATTGACTTTTGTCCTAAACGAAGGTCCGAGGTTATCAATTACGTGATTGAAAAGTATGGAGCGGAGAATGTCAGTCAAATAGGTACTTTTGGAACAATGAAGGCCAGAGGAGCCATTCGTGACTGTGGTAGAGTTCTTGGAATGCCTTATGGAGATGTGGATGCCATTGCAAAAATGGTTCCAATGGATTTAGGGATGACTCTTGACCTTGCGCTTGAAAATCCAAAACTTAAAGATGCGTACAATTCTTCAGCTGATGTTAGAACTCTTGTAGATACCGCAAGAGCTGTTGAAGGACTCCCGAGAAATATCGGCACACACGCAGCTGGTGTTGTTATTGCAGGGAAAAAGGTGTCAAGCTATGTACCTGTACAGCGCAGTGATGATATAATTTCTACTCAATATACAAAAGATACGGTAGAGGAACTGGGACTTCTTAAAATGGACTTTTTAGGTCTTCGAAACCTTACTGTAATCGAAGATACAGTGAAAATTGCCAAATCAATGGGAATAAATATTGATATGAATAACATCAGCTATGATGTTCCCGAGGTATATAAAATGATATCTGAAGGCGATACCGACGGGGTGTTTCAGCTCGAAAGCGGCGGAATGCGTTCATTCATGAAGCGGCTTGTCCCAAAAAATATAGAAGATATCACGGCGGGTATTGCCCTTTACAGACCAGGTCCAATGGATTTCATCCCTGCATATATAAAAAATAAAATGAATCCTGAAAATATCAAATACAAGCATCCCTTATTAAAGGATATCCTGGAGATGACATATGGTTGTATTGTTTATCAGGAACAGGTTATGCAGATAGTAAGAACTCTTGCAGGCTTTTCCATGGGGCGCGCCGATGAAGTACGCCGCGCTATGAGTAAGAAGAAAGCAAAAGAAATGCAGAAAGCACGGCAGAGCTTCATATATGGAGAAGATAATGAAGACGGAAGCATCCGCTATATGGGATGCGTAAGAAATGGTATTGACGAAAAAACTGCAGAAAGTATATTTGACGATATGGATGCTTTCGCACAGTATGCTTTCAACAAAAGCCATGCTGCTGCATATTCTTATGTAACATATCAGACTGCATATCTGAAATGCCTGTATCCTTCGCAGTTTATGGCAGCGCTTATTTCCAGTGTAATGGGAGATACAAACAAGGTTTCTGCCTATATCAACAACTGTATTCAAAAGGGAATAAAAATTCTTCCGCCGGATATTAATAAAAGCATGGCAGAATTCTCGGTTGAAGGAAACGACATCCGATTTGGTTTGACAACAATTAAAAATGTAGGGGAGAGCTTTGTCCGTAAATGTGTTAAAGAACGCGAAGAAAACGGTGATTTCAAGAGCATCAGAGACTTTTCTTCAAGAATGATAGGCGAGCTTAATAAACGAAGTGTCGAATGTCTTATAAAGAGCGGCGCATTTGATTCCCTTGAAGGTTCGCGTGCGCAAAAAATGGCTGTATATGAAGAAATAATTGATTCCGAAACACGCGCAGGTAAAAATAATATTGTAGGTCAGTTTTCCTTCTTTGCTGAAGAGACCGAGAAGAAAGATGTGTTTTCCGATAAAGTAAAAGAATATGGTAAGCGCGAGCTTCTCAATATGGAAAAAGAAGTTGCAGGAATATATTTTTCAGGGCATCCGCTTGATGAATATAGGGAAGACCTTGATAAAATGAAGTATCCCTGTATAGGTGAATTTTTAGTTGCAACTTCATCCGAAGAGGATGGATATTCTGCGGAAGAAAGTGAATATCACGATGGAAAAGAAGTATCGGTTGTAGGTATAATATCCGCCAGAAAGGATAAGCTGACACGTTCCAATACCAATATGGCGTTTATTACTGTTGAGGATTTCACAGCAAGCATCGAAGTAGTGGTCTTCCCAAAAATACTGGCTAAATTTGATGATTTGCTCACAGAGGATTCAATAGTGATGCTTCATGGACGACTTGATATCAAAGAAGATGAAGAAGCAAAGCTTATTCTTGATTCAGCAGCTCCTTATATAAGTGTGGCAGATTCCGTAACACTAGTATTAAGCGATGAAAATCTTAGAGAGCTGGATAAACTAAAATCACTCGTAACCCGCTATCCCGGCGCATATCCGCTACAGATAGAGTGCAGCTATGGCACGTTTGTAGCAAAAAACATTTCAGTGGATGCAAGTATCGAGTTTAAAAATGCTGTTTTATCTCTCTTTGGAGAAGACGTTTTCAAGGAAAAGAAATAATTTACTTGAAATTCACAAAAAAATGTTATAATATAAGCTTTAGCAACTACGCTTGAAAGGAAAAAATGTATGTGGACTTCTGTATATATGACACAGAATATTGATACTGCACGAGCTATGCGAAAGAGAATGGAGGACTCACAGATTCTCGTTATGATACGCAGCATAAAGCTTGAAGACAGAGCAGGGGAAGATTGTTTTGAAATCCTTGTCCCCAGCGCCGAGCTTAAAGAAGCTCTCGACATTATTATTGCTGAATAAAAAAGATAACCTGCCACGGCAGGTTATCTTTTTTATAATACTTGAAAACTTATATTGTTTTTGTTATAATTACCTAAAAGAAGGTGTGATAATGAACATTTTATTAGTAGGCTTAGGTAAAACAGGACAGAAAATAACACAAATGCTATGCGAAGAAAAAGAGCATAACATTACCGTTGTTGATTTGAGAAGACCTGTTGTTAATGAAATAGTAAATAACTATGATGTAATGGGAGTAGTAGGCGACTGTATAAACGCAGAAATACTGGAAGAAGCAGGCGTCAGAGAGGCAGATATATTGATTGCTGCGACTGGAAGTGATGAAATGAATTTCACCACTTGTCTTCTTGCGAAGAAGATGGGAGATTGCCAGACTGTAGCAAGGGTAAGGAAGCCTCAATACACAAAGACAATAAACCTGTTTAAGGATGACATCGGCCTTGCGCTTGTAATAAATTCAGATATTGCCGCGGCGCGTGAAATAGCAAGAATATTGAAATTTCCAACAGCAATTCAAATAGATACCTTTGCAAAAGGAAGAATAGAAATACTTAAATTCAAGGTTAGCGAGGATTCTGTGCTTTGCGGACTAAAGCTTTCGGAAATGAGTTCAAAGCTCAACTGCGACATCCTTGTGTGTGGTGTTGAGAGAGGCGAGGAAGTATATATTCCTGATGGTAATTTTGCTTTCGAGCAGGGAGATTTAGTAAGCATTGTATCGACCTACAGCAACTGCAGTGCTTTCTTTAAGAAAATCGGCATAAAATCTTCAAGAGTTAAAAACTGTATTATTATAGGCGGCGGTGTAACAGGCTATTACCTCGCAGAGATGCTTTTACAGGCGGGTATAGATGTTAAAATTATCGAGCAAAAGACGCAAAGATGCGAGGAACTTTCTTGTCTTTTACCTAAAGCTACGGTAATCAATGGTGACGGCACAGATAACACGCTCCTTCTTGAAGAAGGTATAGAGACTGCCGGTTCTGTTGTAGCCCTTACTAACATAGATGAAGAAAACATAATACTATCTCTTTTTGCCAGAAGCAAAACACAAGGAAAGCTCATCACAAAGATTAACAGAGCAGCTTATGACGAAATTATCAGAAAACTGGATCTCGATACTGTTGTTCATCCAAAAACTATAGTTGCCGAAGATGTACTTCGTTTTGTAAGAGCAAAAAACAATTCAATTACAAGCAATAATATTGAAACAATGCACTACATTCTCGGTGGCAAGGCAGAAGCTCTTGAGTTTCATATAAGAGAAAGTTCTTCCCTGATTGGCAAGCCCTTGTATGAACTTAATATAAAAAAGAACAACCTTATTGCCTGCATAAACCGTAAAGGGAAAATAATTATCCCTAAAGGTCAGGACTCTATTCAGATAGGGGACAGAGTAATTGTTGTTACAACCCTGGGAGGACTTAAGGATATAAATGATATTTTGAAAGGTTAATTATTATGGATTATAGACGCATTTTGCATACTTTAGGCGTTGTGCTATGCTTTGAGGCAGGCTTTATGATTCTTCCTCTGGTATGCGCCCTATTCTACAAAGAGGCGGCAGCGCTTGATTTTATCAGTTCTATTATTTTATGCCTTGCTATCGCTTTGCCGCTGTACTTTATTAAGCCCAAAAACGAAACTATGTATTCTAAAGAAGGGTTTGTCATTGTTGCTCTCAGTTGGATTGCAATGAGTGTATTTGGGGCTTTCCCCTTTTATATCTCAGATTCGATACCTAATTTCATTCATGCGTTCTTTGAAGCGGCATCAGGCTTTACTACAACCGGAGCATCTATCCTCAAGGATGTTGAAGTTTTGCCTAGATCCATTCTTTTTTGGAGAAGCTTCACGCATTGGATAGGCGGTATGGGTGTACTTGTGTTCCTCGTTGCTATCTTAAAGCTTTCAGGAGGCAGCAATCTTCATCTTATGCGAGCAGAAAGCACAGGACCTTCAGTAAACAAGCTTGTGCCAAAGGTGAAATCAAGTGCAAAAATACTATATGGTATTTATATTGGGTTGAGTCTTATCCTGTTAGTTTTACTCCTTGCTGGCGGTATGACATTTTTTGATGCAATAACACATACTTTTGGTACAGCGGGAACAGGCGGATTTGGAACAGTTAATTCAAGTATAGGGGAATATTCCCCCTATATACAAGTTGTAATCACTCTATTTATGGTTCTTTTTGGGATTGATTTTTCAGTATATTATCTGTTGTTGCTTGGGAAATTTAAGCTCATGCTTAAATCTGAAGAAGTAAGAACCTATCTAGGGATTATACTTGTTGCCACTCTGATAATATGTGTTAATTGTGTAAATTTATTCGAAAATGTGTGGGTATCATTAAGGCACAGCGCGTTTCAGGTTTCTTCGATAATTACTACAACGGGATTTTCAACTGTGGATTTTGATAAATTCCCCGAGCTTTCTAAAACGATACTTGTAATATTGATGTTTATAGGTGCCTGTGCAGGCAGTACAGGCGGCGGTATAAAAGTCTCCAGAATACTTATATATCTCAAAAGCATAAAAAAAGAAATTTCTATAGCGGCACATCCGAAACTCACAAAGAAAATACAGATGAGCGGAAGGGCTATAGAACATGAAACGGTACGAAGTGTAAACGTTTATATGGCAGCATATATCGTGGTTTTTGTATTATCCATTCTTATTGTCAGTATTGACAACTTTGATTTTACAACTAATTTTACTGCTGTCGCCGCAACACTCAATAATATCGGGCCAGGTCTTGCAAAAGTCGGACCGACATCTAATTTTTCTGTATTTTCTGATTTTTCAATATTGGTTTTAACATTTGATATGCTTATAGGAAGGCTTGAAATCTTCCCCATGTTAGTGCTATTCTCGCCATATACCTGGAAAAAATAAAACAAGAGGTTTAACCTCTTGTTTTATTTTTTTGTTAGATTGGTTTCCCTTATTTTTTTGCGGATGGGGAGGAGGCGTGCAGGAGAAACAGATAATTCATCTACACCGATAGAAAGAAAGGTTTCTGTTAGCTCTGTATCTGCAGCCAGTTCTCCGCATATACCAACCCAAACCCCCTCTTTATGAGCATTTTTTACGGTGATTTCAATCATTCTTATAATAGCCTTGTGATATGGATCGAAAAACTCGTCAAGCGCCTCGTTTTGCCTGTCAATAGCCATAGAATATTGGGAAAGGTCATTTGTTCCGATGCTGAAGAAGTCGACTTCTTTCGCAAGTTCATCAGAAATCATTACGGATGCGGGAGTTTCAATCATAATCCCCATTTCAGGAATTTTATAGTTTATATTTTGACTTTCAAGCTCCGTTGCCGTCTGATAAACTATTTTCTTTACATCATAAACTTCTTTTAAGGAAGTAATCATAGGAAACATTATAGAAAGATTTCCATAGTAAGACGCTCGCAGGAGTGCTCGTAGTTGCGTTTTAAAAATATCAGGTCGCTTAATACATAATCTTATTGCACGTAAGCCCAGTGCAGGGTTTTCTTCTTGCTTGAGATTAAAATAGTTAACCTTTTTATCAGCGCCTATATCGAGAGTTCTTATTATAACCTTTTTTCCTGCCATAGTCTCGACTGCGCTTTTATATATAGCAAATTGCTCCTCTTCAGAAGGAAAGGTATTCTTCTCAAGGAAAATAAATTCACTCCTGAATAACCCTATTCCATTAGCATCGTTTTCCAGAACAAGTGATACATCCTTGATGTTGCCTATGTTGGCAAAAAGCTCAATCTTTTTTCCATCAAGTGTAATATTTTCTTTCCCTTTTAATGTTTGAAGAAGCTCCTTTTTCTCTCGTTCTTCCTTCAGCCGTTGATAACTCTCTTTAAGGAATTCTTCATCGGGTTCTATATAAATCATCCCGTTGAAACCATCTATAACCGCCAAATCACCGTCAATGTATTCGTTTGAGATAATGTCCGCCCCTATTATTGCAGGGATATTCATAGTTCGTGCCAAAATAGCGGTATGGGAGTTAAGAGAACCTTTTGATGTAACAAATGCAAGTATCTTTGATTTGTCTAGCTGTAGTGTTTCGCTGGGAGTGAGGTCTTCAGCAACTATGATAACAGGTTCATCATAGGAAACTACGCTTTCATCTTTTTTAGAGAGTATGTCTATTATTCTTTCTGAAATATCCTTTACGTCTACTGCACGTGCCTGCATATAATGATCTTCCATACTGGAAAACATTGCGGAAAAGGTTTCTGCAGTAACCGATACTGCGTATTCAGCATTAAGCTCCTGATTGCAAATTATATTTTCAACCGACTCTATATAATCCTTATCTTCGAGCATCATCTTATGAATTTCAAAAATTTCTGCGTTATCTTCTCCGACCTCATTTTGGGCTTTTCTCTTGAGTTCATCAAGCTGGTTTTTCGCCTTTAAAAGAGCTTTTTCAAATCTTTCAAATTCTTCATTTGAATTTTTTACTCTATAGCACGCTATATCGGTGTCGGCTTTTTTCCATAGCTTAATTCTACCTATGGCAATTCCTCCATAGACGCTTTTACCATGATAAGTTTGCATATATAACTCCTTATAAGTTTTTGTTCAAAAAATCCTCAAGGCACTCTTTTGCCTGGTCTTCATCTTCACCGCAAATTGTTATCTTTAGATTATCCCCACACTTTGCACTTAAACCCATAACCGAAAAAATCCTTTTCGCATCTGCCTCCTTACCATTGCACTCAATCTTTATATCCGACCTATATTTGCTAGCTTCTTTAACAAGCAATCCTGCAGGTCTTGCGTGTATGCCTGATGAATCTTTTACTGTAAATATAAATTCTGTCATATTGAACTTTCCTTTCGCAAAATAAGTATATATTAATTTTA
>JAZNTQ010000055.1:0-7561 GCA_045591865.1 Clostridia bacterium | reverse complement strand
ATCCATAAAGATTACGCGGTCTGCAACTTCCTTTGCAAAGCCCATTTCGTGAGTTACGACTGCCATAGTCATACCCTCCTTGGCAAGCTCCTTCATAACGTCAAGAACTTCGCCAACCATTTCGGGGTCAAGAGCACTTGTCGGCTCGTCAAAGAGCATCACATCAGGATTCATCGCAAGCGCGCGCACGATAGCAATTCTCTGCTTCTGTCCGCCAGAAAGCTGACTGGGATACGCATTGGCGCGGTCCTCAAGACCTACTCTCTTAAGAAGCGCAAGAGCTTCTTTTTCTGCTTCTTCCTTATTCTTTTTAAGAAGCTTTGTCGGTGCAAGAGTGATGTTTTTAAGGATTGAAAGGTGGGGGAACAGATTAAACTGCTGGAAAACCATACCCATCTTCTGACGGTGCAGATTTATATCGTTTTGAGGGTCTGTTATATCAACGTCGTTGAAATAAATATTTCCGTCGGTGGGGGTTTCAAGGAGGTTAAGAGAGCGCAAAAATGTCGACTTACCGCATCCGCTCGGTCCAATGATAACTATAACCTCGCCGCGCTTGATATCAAGGTCAATTCCGTCGAGAGCTTTTACGGTTCCGCCCGTAAAATGTTTTTTAAGACCGCAAACCTTAATGATTGTATTATCGCTCATTTTTACGAAGCCTCCTTTCAAGGATATTCACAAGCTTGGTAAAGAACATTACAAGCACAAGATAAATTCCTGCTACTGCAAGAAGAGGCATAAAGGTTTCATAAGTTGCACCTCTTATGATGTCGCCACCCTTGGTAAGGTCGCGGATTGCAACGTAACCTGCGACAGAGGTTTCCTTAAGAAGCACGATAAACTCATTTGCAAGAGCAGGGAGTACGCTCTTGAATGCCTGCGGAAACACGATATAAAGCATAGTGCTTATATACCCGAAGCCGAGGCTTCTGCCTGCCTCAAACTGCCCATTATCCACGCTCATAATACCGCTTCTGAAAATTTCGGCAACATATGCGCCCGAATTTATTCCGAAAGCGCATACCGCGATGAGAATACCATTGCTTGAAGACGCAAAAATTATGTAGTACATAATCATAAGCTGAACAACAACGGGAGTTCCGCGGATAACTGTGAGATAAAGACTTGAGAAAGCATTGGCAATATAAAGAAGTCCCTTGCCGAGACCACCGCGCATTTCTTTATAATTTTTGTCGTATGTACTTCTTACTATCGCGATGACAAGACCAATTACAATACCCATAATACATGAAAGTAGCGTGATCTTGAGCGTTGTAGAGAGGCCATCTGTGATGAACTGCCAGCGATTTCGGGTAATGAAGCATTTTATAAAATCTGATTTAAGGCCAGAGAAGAATTCTGCCATTTTGTCACAGCCTTTCTGACTGAAATAAACGAGGGACAGGTGCTTACCTGCCCCCCTTATTTATAAGCTATAATGATTATTCAGCGCTGATGTACTTGTCAACAATCTTCTTGATTGTGCCATCTTCTGTGAGGTCAGCGAGAGCCTTGTTGATGCTTTCAAGAAGCTCTTCGTTGTCCTTTGAAACAGCGATAGCATACTGCTCTTCAGCATATGCAGTTTCGAGGATTTCAAGCTCTTCGCTTTCAGCAACGAAAGCCTTTGCAGGCTCATTGTCGATGATTACGCAGTCAACCTTACCGATTTTAAGAGCTTCAACAGCGTCTGCGCCCTTGTTGAAACGAGAAACTGTGCCGAGACCTTCATCTTCGATATCCCAAGTTGAGTAAAGGTCGCCTGTTGTACCTGTCTGCACGCCGATTGTGTACTTTTTGTCGCCTGTAAGGTCGTCAACAGTCTTGATTTCGCTGCCCTTCTTAACGATAACAACCTGTACGCCTGTTGCATAGCTTTCAGAGAAATTAACCTCTTCGAGTCTTTCATCTGTGACAGTCATACCCGCCATACCCATATCATACTTGCCTGCTACGATTGCGGGGATGATTGAGTCGAATGCTGTGTCAACGATTTCAAGCTCCATACCAAGCTTTTCAGCGATAGCAGCAGCGATTTCGGCATCGATACCTACAACTTCTTCGCCCTCATAGTATTCATAGGGAGGGAACTCTGCATTTGTAGCCATTGTGAGAACTTTGTCGTCCTTCTTTTCGCCGCAAGCAGCAAAAACGAATATACAAAGTGCCAGAACAAGAACAAGTGAAATAAACTTTTTCATAATAAATACCTCCAAAAAATAGTAATTATGTAATCATTATAAGTTCAAATGTATAAATTTGCAAGCCTTTTTTGTGAATATACGGTTTTATTTCTTCAATTTCAAAGTTTTTTCGTATGCTTTTACTACCGCGCTCATACTGTCTGCACGGAAAGAGCCTTCCTCAAGAGCGCGCACACCCTCGATTGTTGTGCCGCCTGGGGAGCAGACGTTGTCCTTAAGCTCGGCAGGATGCTTACCTGATTTTATAACCATTTCTGCCGCGCCCTTAACTGTCTCTGCCGCATAGGTGAGGGCTTTTTCTCTGGGAAGTCCGCAAAGGACTGCACCGTCTGAAAGAGCCTCGATGAATAAATATGCAAACGCAGGGCCACAGCCTGAAAGAGCACTTGCCGCGTCGATAAGCTTTTCGTCTATGCGGTCGGTAATTCCTGCAAAAGAGAAGATTTTTTCAAAATCAGAAACTTCACTTTGCTCAATTGAGTCTGTGCAGGAGTAGAGAATAACGCCCTTTCCTACTGCAACGGGAGTGTTGGGCATAATGCGAATAATAGGAACGTTGAAGCCGAAAGCTTTTTCGATTGCTTCAATGCTGATTCCTGCCGCCATGGAAACTATCACAAATCTGTCCTTTCTCTTTTTAAGAACAGGCGTAATCTCCTTGATTGTGTCAAAAATCACCTGAGGCTTTACACCGAGGAAGATGTACTGACAATTTTCCGCAATTGTTTTGTTGTCTGAACTATGGGCGCTAATCTTCTCGGCAAGCGCATCAGCTTTTTCCTGCATAAAATCGGAAAGAAGAATGTATTTTCCGCCAATTGCTTTTGCAGCGGCAGAGGCAAGAGCGCCACCCATATTGCCGCAACCGATAAAGCCTGCTGTAATCATGTGTATCAATCCTTTCTTTATGTGCGGTCGTGATAAAGCAGCACCGACCGCAAAACGCGGACAAGGAAACAACTTCTTTTTTACGACTGCTTGAAAATTAAAAAAATCTTTCTTCGTTTTTTGTGTAGAAATTCGCTTTTGCGAATTTCGGATTTTATGCGTTTTGCTCCGCGCAAACTTCGCCTCTCGCTGTACCTATGTACAGCTTCGGGTAGCCCTGCGGCTCAGTTTGCACGCTCTGCACTACTTTCTCCCAACCTTCTTGTGCGGTCGTGATAAAGCAGCGGATAATTGTGCATTCTGCATTGTGCATTTATCTTACCTGACCATTACCTTTAATTATATACTTATACACGTTAAGCTCACGCAGTCCCATAGGGCCTCTTGCGTGAAGCTTCTGCGTGGAAATTCCCATTTCGCAGCCGAGACCGAACTCTCCGCCGTCGGTAAAACGGGTAGAGGCGTTTACATAAACTGAAGAACTGTCAACCGAAGCAGTGAAAAGACGGGCATTTTCCTCGCTTTGAGTAATAATGCTTTCGCTGTGAAGCGTTGAATGAAGAGAAATATGCTCAATTGCATCGTTTATATCCTCTGCAACGCGCACCGCCATTATATAATCGAGGAATTCCGTGTCAAAATCGCCTTCAACTGCACGCTTTGCAGCAATAATTTCATATGCTTTTTCATCACAACGCAGCTCTACTGCAGGAAGATTTTTCTCTGTACGCATATCGACAAGTCTTTCCTTAACGAGAGGAAGAAAATCCTCTGCAATATTCTTATGAACTATAAGACACTCCGCCGCATTGCATACGGAAGGACGACTCGTCTTTGCATTTTCAATTATATCAAGCGCCATATTAAAGTCGGCACTTTCGTCAACAAAAATATGGCAGATGCCCGTCCCCGTCTGTATGCAGGGAACTTTCGCATTTTTCACGCACGCATCTATAAGCCCCTTGCCGCCGCGCGGAATAAGTAAATCCACATAGCCGACAGCGGTCATAAGCTCTGTTGCGCTCTGCCTTGTCGTGTCGCTTACAAGATTTATAAGATTTTCGGGGAGATTACACTCTGAAAGCGCCTCGCGAAGTGCATCCACAATAGCTTTTGCACTATTGTAAGCCTCTTTGCCTCCACGAAGAACGCACACGTTACCGCTTTTGAGTGAAAGCGCCGCGGCATCACTCGTCACATTGGGTCTGCTTTCGTAAATAATGGCAGTAACACCGATGGGAACAGAGGTTTTCTCAATAACAAGCCCGTTTTCCCTCTCGACTCTTTCAATTACGTGCCCTACGGGGTCAGGGAGTGCCGCTACATCGCGGATACCCTGCGCCATAGCTTCAATTCTTTCCTTTGAAAGTGAAAGGCGGTCTATCATAACGTCTGAAATCACGCCTTTTGCGTTTTCCACATCGATACTGTTTGCCGCAAGAATTTTATCTGTGTTTTCTATAAGCTTATCCGCCATTTTGAGGAGCGCATCATTTTTTGTTTTTGTGTCAAGAAGCATAGCCACGCGCTTTACCGCTTTTGCTCCTTCCAATATCTGTTGAGTTGTCATATTTTTAGTTCCTTTCGCAAAATGTTCGGGAAAGCAATAAAGGGGGACGGGGTGGCTTTTGTAAGCCACAGGCGTAACAAAAATGACCTGTCCCCAAACATGAGTGTTCGGTGCTGCTTTATCACATTCTGAGTGTTATTTCCTTCCGACGAATTTTGTGCCGACGCTCTCGCCTGCCACTATATCATAAAGAACGCAAGGGGAGGCCCCGTTTGTGATAATCATATCGATACCGCTCTGTGTACAAATCTGTGCGGCGTGGAGCTTTGTCGCCATTCCGCCTGTGCCGAGGTCACTGCCCTTACCACCTGCACATGCGATGATTTCAGGGGTGATTTCTTCGACAATTTCAATCAGTTTTGCATCAGCATTAGTACGCGGGTCGCTTGTGTAAAGTCCGTCGATATCGGAAAGAAGCACGAGAAGGTCTGCATCACAACTGCGTGCAACGAGTGCAGAAAGAGTATCGTTGTCGCCGACGGAAATTTCCTCTGTCGCAACTGTATCGTTCTCATTTATAATAGGAAGAACACCAAGCTCAAGAAGACGAAGCACCGTATTTCGGAAATTTTTTCCGCGCTCGTTTGACTCACCCTCTGCAATGTCGGGAGAAGTCACGAGAAGCTGTGCCACGGTGTGATTATATTCAGAAAAAAGCTTGTCGTATGTATACATCAGCTCGCACTGACCAACGGCTGCCGCCGCCTGTTTGGTGGGCATATCGTCTGGCTTTTTTCCGAGGGAGAGCTTTCCCACACCCATACCTATAGCGCCTGAAGAAACGAGGATTATCTCGTTACCTGCATTTTTAAGGTCGCTTAAAACCTTGCACAAGTCTTCCACGTGGCGGATGTTGAGAGTGCCTGTGGAGTGTGCCAGAGTTGATGTTCCTACTTTTACTGCAATACGCATTTTATCAAGTCCTTTACAAAAGTTGTGAAAGAGTGCTTTCCATCTCGAAAAGAGATGTTGCTGAATTTATCTTGTTGCGAAGCTGTGCCGCACCTGGTATTCCTTTTATATACCACGAGGCGTGCTTTCGCGCTTCGCGGATGCCTATATATTCGCCTTTTATTGAGCAAAGGAGAGTAATATGCTCCATCGCCATAGCGATTTTTTCGCGAGGGGTGGGGATTGTTTCCACGTGCCCCGACTCAAAATATTCCAAAATTTGCCTGAAAATCCACGGATTTCCCTGACTGCCTCTTCCAATCATCACCGCAGCGGCGCCCGTCTCATCGAGCATACTTTTTGCATCCTCGGCAGAAAATATATCGCCGTTTGCAATTACGGGAATGGAAACGCTCTGTACCACCTTGCGGATAATATTTCTATCTGCTTTTCCGCTATAATACTGCTCACGCGTTCTTCCGTGAACAGTAATGGCACTTGCTCCGCAATTTTCGGCAATCTTCGCAAGCTCGACCGCGTTTATACTGCTTTCATCCCAACCGCTTCGCATTTTTACCGTTACGGGCTTTGTCGCCTTGTCACACACCTCGCCGATAATTCTTTCGGCTTTATTAAGGTCACGCATCAGGGCACTGCCCTCGCCATTTCCTGCAATTTTAGGAGCAGGGCATCCCATATTGATGTCGGTAAAAAGACCGAATTTTTCCACCTCGGGTACTGCATCTGCCATCACCTTGCTGTCGCTGCCGAAAAGCTGAACTGCGGTGGGGAGATTTTTTGTATCCATAAGAGTGTTTGTCTTTTTGTCGCCGAAGGAAAGAGCCTTTGCACTTACCATTTCCGTATAAGAAAGCCCTGCGCCGAAGCGGTCACAGATGATGCGGAAGGCAAGGTCGCTCACTCCCGCCATCGGGGCAAGAAAGACATTGTTTTTTAATGCTACATTACCTATTTTCATTACACATCAAGCTTCATATCGCCAAAAGAAATAAATTTATGTCTGCGCATAAACTCTGAAACCGCCAGAGAAATCAGCGCAGGGAGAACAAAATACATAGTGATATTATACACAAGCGCAGTTGTGGCAGGCATAGATGCACTCATCGTCTGGAACGACATAATAGGCCCTACAAGACCTGCAGTACCCATACCGCTGCCTGTAGCGTTACTCGTCATTTTAAATACCATTGTTGATACGGGACCGAGTATTGCGCTTGAAATAATGGCAGGGAGCCATATAAGTGGTCGGCGCACGATATTGGGAATCTGGAGCATACTTGTGCCCAGCCCCTGTGATAAAAGACCGCCGAGCTTGTTTTCGCGGTAGCTTGCTACTGCAAAGCCAATCATATTTGCACAGCAGCCAACAGTTGCCGCGCCTGCTGCAAGTCCGTCAAGACCAAGCACGATGCCAATTGCCGCCGAGCTTATCGGGAGAGTAAGGAACATTCCCATAAGAACGCTTACGATAATTCCCATCAGGAAGGGCTGCTGTTCAACACCCCAGTTTACCCAGCCTCCAAGCTCTGCCATAAGCTTTGAAATAGGAGGCCCCATCAAAAGACCTGCCGCACTGCCGAGAATAATACTCACAACGGGAGTTACGAGAATATCAACTTTTGTTTTTCCTGAAACGAGGTTGCCTGCAAGAATGCCTACATATGCTGCGATAAATGCACCGAGAGGCTCGCCGGGAGGTGTTATAGTGAAAGCACCGCCTGCAAGGAGTGTGCCTGCAAGTATTTTTGCCGCATATGCACCAATCATACCATTGGTAGCGGCACTTATTACAACAAGGGGAGAAGCCTTGAATTTATATGCTACGCCTACACCTATGCCTGCGCCCGTCAGAAGTGAAGCAATCTTTCCTGCAATGAAAAGGAAGTCAGCGATTTTGCCGCCAAAGAAGAGTGTGCCTATCTGGGAAAGAATAGTTCCCACGATAAGGGTTGCGAAAAGACCCTGTGCCATACCGCTGAGTCCG
>JAZNTQ010000054.1:0-3152 GCA_045591865.1 Clostridia bacterium | reverse complement strand
ACTGCATTTGGAGAAGTACTCAAGCAGGTCGAAGAGGCGCCCCTGCTAAGGGCGTAGGTCGGGAAACCGGTGCGAGGGTTCGAATCCCTCCTTCTCCGCCAACAAAAACGCAGATATCTACATCGTGGGTATTTGCGTTTTTTGTTTGTGAAATTAAGAGGGATTCGAAGCCGAGCATCGGAAGTGCGGGGGAATCGAGCCTGACCGCCGCCTGTGGCGGATTAAGGGAAGGCGCAGAGTTGTGCAGCGGTCGACAGATAGCAAGGGGATTTACTCCCCGCAGACAGATGTCGGGCACCGCAAACGGGTAGAGTCCCTCCTTCTCCTAACTAGAAAAGCAAATACCGCGAGAGTTCATAACATTGTAGTTATTTGAACCCTCGTGGTATTTTTGTTTTGCACAAAAAGTGCCCCGTCCCCAAACTGTTGATATTTTGAATTCTGACGAGTAGTTTTTGTAATTTTGACCTTTTTTTGACATAAAAATATGCACCTCCAAAAGTGTCTAACTTTTGGGGTGCATATCATATGAGTGGCTTTTTCTTTTTTCAAATGTTAACAATTTATCAAAAAAGTTGTTAGCTCCCAATTTCTGTGATATAATTGTTTAGTTAAATTTTTCAGAGGAATGATGATATGAAAAAATATATCCCGTACGTAAAAAAATACTGGTACAGCTTCATTTTAGGTCCGCTTTTTATGATACTTGAGGCTTGCGGTGAATTTATTCTCCCTTACATCAACGCTAATATCATAAATAAGGGTGCGTCAACGGGTGATATTGGATACATACTTGAAAATGGGCTTTATATGGCTCTTATTGCCATTTTTATGATGATAACTGGTATCTTGGGTGCAAATTTCTCCATCCGCGCATCAACAAGACTTGCCGCAGGGGTGCGCTTCGATGTTTTCAAAAAGATACAGAAGTTTTCCTTTTCAAATATTGATGAATTTACAACGGGTTCTCTTATCACAAGAATTACTAACGACGTAACACAGGTGCAAAACTTTGCGCAAACGCTTCTTCGAGGTATGTTCCGCAGCCCTGTAATGCTTATAGGTGCGCTTATTATGGCGTTTTCCCTTAATAAAAAGCTTGCTCTTGTAATATTTGCAGTTATGCCTTTTCTTGCGATTGCGATTGCAATTATTATAAAAACTGCTTCTCCAAGATATGTGAAAATGCAGAAATCCATCGACTCGCTTAACAATAATATAAATGAAACAATCACCAATGAAAAGGTTATCAAATCCTTTGTGCGCGAAGAATATGAAATCAAAAAGTTTTCACGCATAAATAGTGACCTTCTTGTAAAAAGCACTTCGGCGCTCAAGGTTATGCTTTATCTTATGCCCGTGTCGGCACTTTCTGTCAATATAACAACTCTTGCAGTTGTGTGGTTCTCGGGAAAGCCTATTATGGTCGGTGATATGGAAATAGGAACATTAACAGCCTTTATTACATATCTCACACAGATTCTTACCGCGCTTAATTTCCTTGCCATGATTATTCTTCAAGGAACGAGGGCGGCGGCGAGCGACAAGCGTATCAGCGCGGTTATGGATGCAGTAGTTGATATAACAGATGATAGTGCAAAGCACAAGGAACTCGCCATCAAAGACGGAAGCATTGAATTTAAGAATGTTTCCTTCCGATATTTCAAGAAAAACAGCGAAAAGGTGCTTGACGATATAAGTTTTTCCATCAATTCAGGTGAGCTTGTCGGTATAATAGGCTCTACGGGAAGCGGTAAAACGACTCTTATTTCCCTTATCCCCCGTCTTTATGATGCAGATGAGGGTGAAATACTTATCGACGGTATAAATATCCACGACTACTCACTCCATCATCTGCGAGATGCTGTTTCAGTAGTTTTGCAGAAAAATACTCTTTTCTCGGGAACTGTGAGCGAGAATTTGCGCTGGGGCAATGAAGATGCTACTGACGAGGAGCTTAAAAAAGCTTCAACAGTTGCACAGGCAGATTCCTTCATCACCTCATTCAAGGACGGTTATGAAAGCGATATAGGGCGTGGCGGCGCTAATCTTTCGGGCGGGCAGAGACAAAGACTCTGTATCGCCCGTGCACTTCTTAAAAAGCCTAAAATCATCATTCTTGATGACTCAACAAGTGCAGTTGATACAGCAACAGATGCTTCCATACGCAGGGCGTTCCGCGAGGAACTATCTGGTACTACGAAAATCATTATCGCACAGCGTATTACATCCGTTTCCGATGCGGATAAGATAATTGTGCTTGACCACGGGAAAATCGTGGGTATAGGTACTCACAGCGAGCTTATGAGCAGTTGCGACGAGTATCAGGAAATTTATTACTCACAGAAGGACAGAGAGGAGGATTAAGCTATGGAACCAAAAAAGTTCGAAAGGCTTGAGAAAAAGTATAGTTCTTTCGCACCAAAGCAGGACGGAAAGCGTCAGCTTAACCCTGCTCCCGGACGTGGTGGTCCTATGGCACACGCCGCTATGGGTACACGCGGAAAGCCGAAGAATGCTCTTAAAACTATAGTAAAGCTTCTTCGTTATCTCTCTGACCAGAAAGCACTACTGATATGTGCTTTTATCTGCGCGATACTTCATACTGGTTTCTCACTTGCTTCTTCGTATATGCTCCGCCCCATTATGAATAAGTTTCTCTATTACGAAGCTGGTAGTGATATTTCCGCAAGGCTAACGGGGCTTCTCGGTGGGATCGGTGTGATGGCACTTATCTATCTTTCCTCCATTATTTCAATGTGGGCACAGCAAAGACTTATGCTTACAGTTTCACAAAATGCACTAAAGCAGATGCGTGCTGATTTGTATAATAAACTTCAAACGCTTCCCGTAAAGTATTTTGACACAAATTCTACCGGCGATATAATGAGCCGATTTTCAAACGACGTTGACGCAGTCGGCGAAATGCTCAATACCACCCTTATTCAGATTATATCGGGTGCGATAACAATTGTCGGTACAATTGTGCTGATGCTCTATACAAACTGGATACTCGGTATGATAACGATTATTATGACGCCTCTTCTTACCTATGCAAGCAAGGCGATATTAAAATCTGGACGGAGCGCCTATGTGAGCCAGCAAAAGAGTCTCGGTGCGCTCAACGGTTTTGCCGAGGAGACCATTTCCGG
>JAZNTQ010000053.1:0-27647 GCA_045591865.1 Clostridia bacterium | reverse complement strand
TGCTGGTAGTAATGATAACAAAAGACGACGGATCGATTTCTTTAATTTTCTTTTTGAGTTTTATTGCCTCTGCACGTTTGCATACTGTATGAATTATCGCCCTTTGTTCTTGTGTAAATTCTCCGACAGCATCAGTGACTGTAACGCCATGATGAAGTATTTTCATAATATATTGCGATATTTCTTCGCGTTTTGTAGTTATCACAATAAAATATTTACATATATTCAGGCTTTCAATAACGCTGTCTACCAGAAATGCCTTTGCAAAAAGTCCAAGTATTGAAAATAGTCCTGTCTGTATGTTGAAAACGAAAAACGAACTTGCAGCAACGAGAAAATCGACAGCCAGCAAAGCTTTTCCGACATCAATATCCGTATACTTTTTCAAAATCAAAGCCGTGATATCCGTTCCACCTGAAGAAGCATCACTATAAAAAATCATTGCTGAACCAATAGATGTAAGAAGCATCGCATATACTAATTCTAAAAGCGGTTGATTTGTAAGTGGTTCAGAAAGCGGTATAAACACCTCAAAGAGATATGTAAGTGCTGAATAAAACATACTGCAATAAATTGTTTTAACACTATTTTGCCAGCCTAAAAATATAAAGCCTAACAGCAAAAGTGTTATGTTTAAAATCCAGATCCATACTGCCGGTGTGATGGGTGAAATTTCCCCAAAAACAGTACCTATACCGGTAACGCCACCGGTCGCAAAACCATTTGGAATTTTAAAGAAATATACACCGGTTGAGAGAAGTATACATCCCATATTCATAAATATAAAATTCTTCATTTTTTTGCTTTTCATATGTTACTTCCTTCCGACAACATTCAACACCCTTATTATGCGGGCCAGACGGTTTAGATGCCACTTATTTTTAATAGAAGTTTGTGTGAAGCTAGGCGAACAGTAAATAATAAGAACCACCATGAAATATAACGAAATCAAAGATTTCTATATTTCGGAGAACCTTGTTATGCCAAGGCACAATAGGACCTACTATTTTCCAACCTTTTTTCACTTATTTTCCTTGAACATTTTCCCTTAGAACCCGCAGGAATATTGGATATTCCCGCTCCCGATAGTATATGCAAATATTAAAATCGGCAAACTAATGTTTTAAATTGTATAAACTTGACACGAGTAAAAGTTACGGAACAGTCCCTTGTGTTTCTCACTAACGTATTTTAAAAAATACTGAGGTCTAACTCTCTACTTAATAATTCTAATGCCTTAATTCCTGCATAACTGTTCCCCTTGCTATCTAATGCAGGCGAATAAATTCCTATACCCATTCTATTTGGCACAACAGCCATTATCCCTCCGCCAACACCACTTTTAGCAGGTACGCCCACATTAACAGCAAATTTTCCGGAACCATCATACATTCCGCAAGTCATTAAGACTGCATTGATGTATTTTGCATGCTTTTTATCGAAAATCTGCACCCCCGTAATTGGCTCCTTGCCATTATTAGCCAGAACAAATGCTATCTTTGCCAAATCAACACTTGTAACTTTTATGGAGCAAGCCCGGAAATAACAATCAAGCACCTCCTCAGCGTCTTCGTTAATAATCCCATAAGCCTTGAGCATATATGTAAGAGCTCTGTTTTTGTTACCGGTGGCCTTTTCAGACATATAAACTTCTTCATCAACATTAAGATTTGGATTGCCGGCGATTTTTCGGGTTAAATCCAGTAATCTTTGGAATTTTTTCTGAAATGTTTCTCCTTCTATAAGTGTGCACAACGCAATTGCCCCTGCATTTATCATTGGGTTGATGTGCTCGCTCTTTAAATCCTGATCACTATAATTGAAGGCATCAAATGGTTTCCCCGTAGCTTCTACTCCAACAAGCTTGCGAACTCCTGATTCGCCTTTGTCCTCAAGTGCACAAAGCAATATAATGGTCTTTACAATACTTTGCATTGTAAAACCCTTTTCATAATCTCCAACACCATTTGTACCTTGATCAAATGATATAGTGCAAATTCCAAACTCATTTGGATCAGCTTCTGCAAGTTCAGGAATATATGTAGCTACTTTACCTTTTTGCATATAAGGACGACACTCTCTTGTGATTTTTTGTAATAATTTTTCCATATACGTTCTCTCCGTTTAGATATTATTCTAATTGCAAAAATCACTTTATTCTTCATTATAAAATATAACTTAAATCATATTATACCTTACAAAATTTTCAATTGCAATAATTTCAGGTCTATATTTTACAATAATTTGAGTTTTTTGTTGAAAGTTAAAACAATATATAATATAATTTATGTATCACTTATTAAGGAGTGGCGAGGATGTCGCTTAAAATCATTTGCGGTCGTGCAGGAAGCGGGAAAAGCACATATATGCTTGACGATATGATTGAAAACGAAAATTCAATCTATATCGTGCCCGAGCAATATTCCTTTTCTGCCGAAAAGAAAATAATTGAAAGATTCGGTACAACAGGGCTTGGCAATCCAGGGGTCCTTAGTTTTATGCGCCTTGCAGATTTGGTGTTTTCAAAATATGGTGCGCCCAAATTTGTATCCGACAATGCTTCTTTTGAGATGCTCGTAAGCTATTGCTCAAACTCCATTCTCCCCGAGAAGCTCCGCCTTTTTGACGGACTTGTAAAAAAGAGCGAGCTTTCGCATACTGCGTCTTCGATAATTACCACCTTTAAGCGATACAGAATCACTCCCGAAAAATTACGCTTTGCAATAGAAAAGACGGACGATGCACTTCTTCGAAAAAAGCTTTCTGATTCGCTTGTAATATACGAAGAATATCTCAAAGAGCTTTCAGAGGCAAAGGTATGCGATTTTTGCGACACTCTTTCTGTGCTCTCCGACATTTTTGCCGACGAGGAATGTGATTTCCTTACAGGCAAGCATATTTACATAGACCAGTTTTCAGATTTTGACCCTAGTGAGTGCGAGTGCATTAAGCAGATGATTAAGCGCGCAGAAAGGGTATGCGTTGCCCTTTGTACGGACGGCGAGGAGCAGTTTGAAACGGTAAATCGCACCTATAACACTCTGATGCGTATTGCTCAGGAAATAGGTGCTGAAACAGAGCCTTGCGAAAATCTTTCTTCTGCGATGATTGGTGCAAGCCCCATGCTTTCGCACCTTGAAAAAGCTTATTTTGCGGATATCACCTCTCCCTTCGCAGGGAATGACGGAAGCATCAGTGTATTCTGCGGACAAAACAGATTTTCAGAAATTCACAATGCAGCTCGTGAAATTACCCGTCTTGTGCGCGATAAAAAGATGCGCTACCGCGATATTTCAATCGTTGCAAGAGATGCCGAGATCTATAAGGGGATTATCGAAAGAATATTCCCATTTTATGAAATTCCCGTTTTCCTCGACAGGAAAATTTCTCTTGCAAGCCACAGCGTTGCTAAATTTATAACGAGCATTTTAGATATCGCACTTGGCGGATTTACTTATGAAAACATATTCAGCTATATAAAAAGCCCGTTCTCCCCTCTTTCTCCAAACGAGGCGGACGAGCTTGAAAACTACTGTCTTAAAGCGGGTGTAAGAAAGTATTCGTGGAGCAAACCTTTTGAGCTTAAAGGTCATATTTATAGTGCCGAGAATGCAAAGGGGCACGAGGAATTTACCCCTGAAAAAATGCAGGAGATAAACGCACTTCGAGAAAGGGTTTATCTTCCTTTAAATTTACTTGTTACAAAGTTAAGGCGCAAGGCGAGTGTTGTTGAGCTTTGCAAATATCTTTTTGATTTTTTAACAGAAATTAACCTTGAAAAGAAGATTAAATTTCATACTGCAAAGCTTGAGGAATCAGGGGAAAACCTCTATGCTCTCCAGACGATGCAGGTTTACAACATACTGATTGATATTTTTAACGACATCTGTGCAGTTTTAGGTCATAAGGAACTGACTCTCAAGGAGTTTTACACCACAATCCGCACAGGACTTGACTCTGTGGAAATAGGTACAATCCCCAGTTCTGCCGACTGTGTTACAATCGGCAGTATCGACAGAATTAAAGGGCATGGCGCAAAGGTAGTATTCCTTATCGGTGCAAATAGCGGAGTATTCCCTGCTCCTCCCTCGCAAAGCGGACTCTTCAGCGACGACGATAAAAAAACTCTTACTTCTCTTGGCATAGAAATGCCTCCTGATCTTTTGCATCTTTCACAGAGTGAAGAGCTTCTCATTTACGATGCCATCACCTGTGCAGGTGAAAAGCTTTACATCAGCTATGCTATGGCAGACAGTTCTTCTCATCCTATGATGCCTTCAGAACTTACAGAGCGTATTTTAACGCTCTTCCCCGATATTTCTTTTACGGACGATATCACCTCACTCCCTGACGGCGAGGAAATTATTTCATCAAAAAAAGCAGTGTTTGACATTCTTTGTTCAAAGCTCCGCGAGTATGTAACCGAGGGGAAAGCTCTTTCTCCCGAAATGAGTGCGGCGGCATACTATTTCAGTCAGGATGAAATTTATTCTCCGCTTCTTGACGAAGCTATCCGTATGACATCCTTTACAAATGCTTCAAGCACAGTAAAGGATTACTTGATGAAAGAAGCAATCGGCAACACTATGAGAACAAGCATCACACGGCTTGAATCCTACAACAAGTGTCCCTTCTCTTACTTTGCGAAATATATTCTTAAACTTGAGCCGAAAAAAGCGTTTGAAATCAATGCATCTGACAGCGGTTCATTCCTGCACGACTTCCTTGATATATTCTCGGGCTTTGTTGTAAATTCCGTTGATAAAGACGGTAATCCGCTTACCTGGGAAACAATTGATAACGACTTCATAAGGGAAAACACACCTATTATTCTTAAAGAGGTGCTTGCGGGGGTTAACTCCCATATGCTTGAAATCCCGAGAATAAAGGCTCTTTTTGACAGACTGTGCACCACTGCGACAAAGTCTGTATACACAGTGAGAGACCATATCGTAAAGAGCGATTTCATTCCTATGGGATACGAAATCAGCTTTGATGAGGACGGAACTCTCAAGCCCCGAAAGATTACTCTTCCCGACGGAGAAACAATTATTCTCCGCGGAAGAATTGACCGTGCTGATGAATTCACCGTTACTATGCCTGACGGTACAGAGGGAAAATTCGCCAGAATTGTTGACTACAAGAGTAGTGAAAAAACTCTTTCTCTCGCAGAAGTGTATCAGGGAATCCAACTTCAGCTTTTTGTGTATCTTTCGGCACTTTGCGAAAACGGGTATCAGCCTGCAGGCATACTCTACTGCAACCTTTCTGACCCTCTTGTTTCAGTGTCTTCAGATGCAACAGAAGAAGAAATTATGACGCAGAAAGCAAAGGCAAGACGTATGGGAGGCATCATTCTTTCCGAACATTCAATGCTTGACCATATGGGCGGAGAGGAAATACTTAAGACAAAAGCATCAGCAACAACAAAGAATTTCAATTCAATGTTTAAGCATATTAACAAAGTTATCACAAAAACCGCGCAGAATATATACGGCGGTAAATTCCCAATAAAATGCACTGACGATGCCTGTACCTGGTGCGAATACAGTCAGCTCTGCAGATTTGACAATTCCTTTGCAGGGTGCTACACACAAAGCTCTCTCGACCTTAAGGATGAGGAAATCTGGCAACTTCTTGAAAAGGAGGTTTTGGAAAATGAAATGGACTAAAGATCAGGAAAAGTGCATATTTGCAAAACCTTCGCAGATTTTAGTAAGCGCCGCTGCAGGCAGCGGCAAAACGCAGGTTCTTACAACGCGAATAATTGAAAGAATAAAGGATACCTCCTCCCCCGTTTCGGTGGAAAAGCTTCTTGTTGTGACCTTTACAAAAGCGGCTGCTGCAGAGATGAAGGAACGTATCGGCAAAGCACTTAAAAAAGCTATAAATGAAACTGATGACCCCTCTGCACGCAAGCATCTTAAAGGGCAGCTTGCTCTTTTGGGAAGCACGCAAATTTGTACGATAGACTCATTTTGCTACGACGTTGTAAAGCAAAATTTCTTTAAGGTAAATCTTCCGTCCGATATTGCTATCGGTGAAACGGGTGAACTTACCCTTTTAAGGCTTTCTGCCCTTGAGGATACTGTAAATTCGCTTTACTGTGCACTTGAAAAATCAAAGGGCACTCCCCTTTCCGAAGAAAACCTTGAATGTGCAAAAATTGCGGAGAGTGTTTTTACAGACAAGGAAGAGTTTTCCTTTATATTAAAAGGATTTGAAGCGCTTACAAACGCGTGCTCTTATGATAAGCGCGACAGTGAATTTTCTGAAAATATAAAAGGTGGCGGAGATTATACTACTATGATTTCAGAGCTTTATAGTAAAGCCCAGTCTGCCGCTTATCCTGAAAAATGGCTTCTGGAAACTGCCGATGTTTACGACAGTGCAAAAACTTCTTATTCTGATACGGTTATATATAACTACGTGTGTGACACCTGCAAAATTTCAATCAAAAATGCTGCGGATGTAATTTCACAGCTTGCAGAAATTTGCGAGAATAACAATATCGGGTACGCTGAATTTTTGCGTAATGAAGCAGAGGGGCTTTATGAATTTTCACGCTGTGAGGATTACAAGGCTCTTTATGAATACTATACATCTGCCACTCTTTTTCCGACAATTTCAGGAAAAAAAACAGAGTGCGACAAGGAGCTTAAAAAGAGCGTTACTTCAGCGCGCGGAAAAATACGCGACAATTTGAGAGGTCAGCTTAAAAAATTCCTTGAATTTTCTCCTGAAGAATGTGAGGCATTGAGAGACCAGCTTTATCCCCAGATAAAGGCTCTTTGCAGTGCTGCTGTTCTGATGGGCAAAATCTATTACGATAAAATGACAGAGCGCAGAATTATTGACTTTTCTACCTGCGAGCATCTGGCTCTTGATATAATTTCAGAGGATGGAATTACCCTTTCCGATACGGGAACAGCACTTAAAAACAAGTACGACGAAATATACATCGACGAGTTTCAGGACTCAAATGAGCTTCAGGATATGCTCTTCTCATTGATTTCAAAAGGACGCACCTTTATGGTAGGTGACGTAAAGCAAAGCATATACGGATTCCGTAATGCCGACCCTTCCATATTTATGAAAAAATGTGAAGAAGCAATTTTCGATGAAGATGCAAAAAAGAGAAAGATATTCCTTTCCAAAAACTTCCGCAGTGCTCAAAGTGTGATTGACGGGGTAAACAGTGTTTTTGATATCGTGATGACCCTTCCTTCCTCTTCTGTAGATTACAAAAAGGAACACGCTCTTGATTTCGGTGCCGACTTTATGCCCGTGAGTGTTCCTGACGAAAAGTGTGAGCTTGCAATCATTGAAGACAATGGAAATGCCGAAGAAAAGCGCCACAGCGAGGCGGCTTATGTTGCACGCACAATTAAAGAAATCGTAGCTTCGAAGCGCCTTATATGGGACAAGGATAAGGGAATACAGCGCCCTGTGAAATACAGCGATATTGCAATCCTTTCGCGCTCGCTCAAAAGCAGCGCTGATATTTACGAGAGCGAATTTGCCCTTTTGGGTATCCCTTGCTGTGTTGATGGTAACAGCGACCTTTATCAGACTGTTGAGGTTGGTCAGGTTCTCGAGATTTTAAGACTTATCGACAATGCTCAAAGCGATATTTCTCTTGCCTGTGCTCTCCGCAGCCCTATGTTTATGTTCGATGAAAACGACCTTCTTAAAATAAGACTCCAGAGCAAAATAAGTTTCTGTGATGCGTTTTACGGAATATGCTCGGGAAAATATAAGGTTTCTCCCACTTTTGCAGCAAAATGTAAGAGCTTTTTGAAAACGCTCACATCTTGGCGTAATGCCTCGGGGTTTGTAAGCGTTGAAGAGCTTATCCGCCGAATTTATACTGACACAAATCTTTATAGCAGCGTTCTATCCTTCCCTGACGGAAATATAAGACGCGCTAATCTTGATTTGCTGCTTGAAAAGGCAGAGGAATTTGAACGCTCATCCTACACAGGTCTTTTCAATTTTGTAAACTATGTTGAAAAAATAAAGAAAACAAAGGATGTCACAAGCGAAGCAAAGTCCGTTACAGACAGGATGGATGCTGTTCTTATGACAACCATTCATAAGTCAAAGGGACTTGAATTCCCCATCGTTTTTGTGGTAGGGTGTGCAAACACTTACAATGCGGTAAAAACAAAAGCAGGCGGACTTATAATGAACAGTCATGCGGGGATAGGAATGGATATTATAAATCCGCTTCTCCGCTGCAAATATAATTCTCCGATACAAACCGTGCTTAAAGATATAGAGGCAAAGGAAGGCGCACGCGAGGAAATGAGACTACTCTATGTTGCACTCACCCGCGCCCGCGAAAAGCTATATGCTGTCGGCACTATGGACAGCGCCGATAAATTTGATAACGCTTCTCTTCCCCTTATCAAAGCACTTACTGTAAACGAAATCCTGTCGGCAAACAGTTATATGTCGCTCATTTCCCTTGCTTACGCACGAGGCGGAAGCAAATACTGGAACTTAAATATCGTAACTTCTGAAGAGAAGGTAGATGAAGTTTCAGAGGAAAAATCGTTTGAGTGCGAATTTGTTGAGGATAAAAAGATTTCTGCGATGCTTGATTTTGAATATCCGTATAAAAAGTCGGTTAGTCTTCCAAATAAGGCGTCGGTTTCATTCCTCAAAACACAGGACTTTAACCTTGCACCTTCAGAAGATGGAAAAATACCGCTTCTTAACATCCCCTCTTCCAAAAAGATTTCTCTTAAAAAGCCTGATTTCTACAGAGAGACAGAGAGAGGAACTTTCTTTGGCAACGCTCATCATAAGCTTCTGCAGTATATTGACTACAACGGTGCTTCTGTAAGTGAGCAATGCAAAGCTTTATATGACAAGGGAATTCTCACCGAGGAAGAATACTCCGTAATAAAGACAGAGAAAATTGAGGAGTTTATGGGTAGTGAGCTTGGAAAGATGCTTAAAAATGCGAAAAAGGTCTACCGTGAAGAAGCCTTCGTTATAAGCGTGAGTGCAAATGAGATTGACCCATCCCTTCCCGAAAGTGATTCTATTTGCGTGCAGGGTATTATCGACTGCTATTTCGAGTATAACGGGGCAATTATTCTCCTTGACTACAAAACCGACGTATATGAAAACCCGTCAGAAATTGCAGAGAGATACAAAAAGCAGCTCTACTACTATGAAATAGCATTAAAAAAACGATTTAAGGATAAAATAATACAAAAATATCTTTACTTAATGCATAAAAATGATATAATAGCATTGCAGTGATGTTATCATCTCAAAAGAGATGGAGGTAATAAAAATGTCAGATAAAATGGATGAAACAAAAATTATAAAATTAGATGATGAAACCGTTGAACAGCTTGTGGAAAACCGTTTTAGTAAAAAGCAGTCTGTTAAGCGTCGCACATCAGCCCATAAGGCAAACAAGAAAAAGAAAAGAAGGAGGAAAACTGCTCTTCATCTTCTTATTCTCGCACTTTCTTCAGTACTGGTTTTTGTAATGTTCTTTATCGGTGCATACATATTCTACACATCTGCTCCTGCGGATACTTCTGACCAGAAAGAAAATAAGACTGAAGAAAAGGCAACTGCTCCTAATATTCCCTCAAAGGATGATACCTCTTTCTATGGCTCTGATCAAGTCGAAAAAGAGGAGAAAGATCCGGGCGATATAGCAGATGAGGAAGAAAAAGATGATGCAGAAGCAGTTGAAACCGAAAAGATACCGGAAACAGATAAAAAACCTGCAACATCATCCGCAACAAAGAAGCCCGAGTCAGAAAAAAAGCCTGTCACAGAGCCTGAAAAAGAGAAACCTACAACCACTCAGCCCACTAAAAAGCCTGAAAAGGAAGAAACTGCAGGAAACAAAATTGTTGAGAAAAACGAGCAGTCAGAGGCTATTGTCTTTGAATAATATCAGGTGATTATTATGAAACATAATGGTGCAGAAAACCTTATCAGTAAAATGATTGACCGAGAATATGCTGAAATGGCGGATATTCCCGAGGATATGCTTTATGAAGAGCTTGATACTGATGAGGAGACGCTTGTTGACGAGGAAAAAGATACAGAATACTATACCAACAGAATTGCAAAAGGCTACGGTCTTGTTGACAATAAGATAAAGAAGGATTGATAACTTTCTTTTTCTAAATATCATTTTGAAAGGATTTTCCCAATGCGCAAAACTAAAATCATATGTACAGTAGGCCCTGCCTGCAATAATGAAGAAACTTTGACACAAATGTGCAAAGCCGGAATGAACGTAGCCAGACTCAATTTTTCTCATGGCACTCATGAAGGTCATAAGGTAATGATAGACCTTATAAAGAAAGTTCGCGAAAAGCTTGATATGCCAATTGCGATTATGCTTGACACCAAAGGACCTGAATATAGAATCAGAGAATTTGAAAATGGCAAAATTCAGCTTGTAGATGGTGATAGTTTCATCTTCACTATCGAAGAAATTGTCGGCAATCAGGAAAAGGTCAGCGTGAATTACAAGGGGCTTATAAATGACCTTGAGGTTGGAGATACAATTCTCGTTAACAACGGGCTAGTAGAATTCAAGGTTAAAGAGCTTACTGAAAAAGAGGCGCTTTGCACAGTTATCCATGGCGGTGAGCTTTCAAATCAAAAGAGTATGAGCTTCCCCAATAAAATTCTGAAGCAGACGTTTTTAAGCGAGCAGGATAAAAAGGATATTCTCTTCGGTATTGAAAACGATATTGACTATATAGCCGCATCCTTCGTTTCCTGCGAGCAGGATATACTCGATATAAAGGACTTCCTTGAAGCGAACGGAGGCGACGCAATCGGTCTTGTTGCAAAAATAGAAAACCGATTCGGTGTAGATAATTTAGAGAGTATATGCAAGCATTGCGAGGGTGTTATGATAGCACGAGGTGACCTCGGCGTTGAAATACCTTTCCAAGAGCTTCCTGCCGTTCAGAAAAAGCTTGTTACCGCTTGCCGTATGCTTGGAAAACGAATTATTACCGCAACAGAAATGCTTGAAACCATGATATACAACCCACGTCCTACACGTGCAGAAATTTCGGACGTTGCAAACGCAGTTTATGATGGTACAAGCGCAGTAATGCTGTCGGGAGAAACCGCAGTAGGTAAATACCCGGTTAAGACTGTTGAAATAATGAGTGACATTTGCAAGGAAACTGAAAGAAACATTCATTACAACAAGCGTTTCTACAGAAGCGACTTCCAGATAAAAGATAATATTGACGCTATCTCCCATTCTGCTTGTTCAATGTCAATAGCCGTTGGCGCAAAAGCAATCGCAGTATGTTCAATTTCAGGGCTTACTGCAAGATTTGTTTCCCGTTTCCGCCCAATTGCAGATATCGTCGCACTTACAACAAGCAAGAAGGTATGGCGCAAGCTTGCGCTTTCCTGGGGTGTTATCCCCGTTTTATGTGAGGAATTCCCCTCATCTGAAGTTATGTTCTATAACGCCAGCAAAAAAACCTCAAAAATTCTCAATCTCCAAAACGGAGACAATATGATAATTATCGGCGGTACTACAAGCGGAAAACGCGGAGAAAACAATACAATAAGACTTGAAAAAGTTTCGAAAAACAAATAAGTAAAAATCAGTTGAGGCTAGCCTCAACTGATTTTTTTTGCTCTTTTTACACATACTATTAAAAATTTATCAAAAAATGGGGATTGTTATGAAAAAATCAATATGGTCGGACACGGTTAAATTACAGACTTTTGAAAACTTATCAAAGGATATTAAAACAGATGTTTTAATTATAGGCGGAGGTATATGCGGGATTCTTTGCGCATACTATCTCACGCAAAAAGGTGCAAAGTGCGCCCTCGTAGAAAAAGACAGAGTTTCCTCTGGAATAACTAAAAACACAACTGCAAAAATCACCTCGCAACACGGACTTATCTATAATAAGATAAACAAAGAGTATGGCAGAGAGACGGCTCATATGTATCTTGATATAAATCAGAAAGCTCTCCATGAGTACGAAAAGCTTGCCGAAACAATAGACTGTGATTTTGAAAAGAAGGATGCTTTCACTTATTCAACCACAGACCGCAGAAAAATAGAAAATGAGGTAAGTTTTCTCAAAAGCATAGGATTTGACGCATCATTTGAAGAAAAAACCGAGCTTCCTTTTCGTGCAGAAGGCGCAGTGAAATTCAAAAATCAGGCACAGTTTCATCCGCTTAAATTTCTGTCGGGAATATGCGAAAATCTGACTATTTATGAAAACACCACTGTGCTTGGAATCACCCCTCAATATGCTCTTACTGACAATGGGAAAATTTATGCAAAGCAAATTATAGTTGCTACTCACTTCCCTTTTATAAACAAGCACGGAAGTTATTTCTTAAAGCTTTATCAGGACAGAAGCTATGTCTCGGCATATGAATATAGAAGCAGTCTTGACGGAATGTATGTAGATGAGGATAAAAGCGGTTTCTCACTGAGAAGTTATGAGAATCTTTTGCTTATTGGCGGAAGCAGTCACAGGACAGGAAAAGAGAGCCGTGCATGGGAAGGAATAAGGGAATTTGCCGACAAATATTATCCCGACAGTGCTCTTAAATATGAGTGGGCGGCACAGGACTGTATGAGTCTGGACTCGATTCCATACATCGGGCAATATTCAAAAAACACTCCCAATCTGTATGTTGCAACGGGTTTCAACAAATGGGGCATGACTTCTTCTATGGTTAGTGCAATGATACTTTCAGATGTTCTTTGCGGAAAGAAAAACGACTACGCTCACATCTTTTCACCTCAAAGGGGCATACTAAAGCCCCAGCTTTTTGTTAACGGGCTTGAGTCAACAATAAACCTTCTTACACCCACTACAAAAAGATGCTCGCATCTTGGTTGTGCGCTCAAATGGAATAAGCACGAGCACACATGGGACTGTCCTTGCCACGGCTCACGCTTTGATAAAAACGGGCACATCATTGATAATCCTGCTGCCAAAGATATCTGATATTTGAACTATCCTCCTTTTTTCAGCATAGAATGAAAAAAGGAGTGATAGCATGAACAGATTAAAAAGATTGATTGCCCTCATTCTTATCGCATCGGGAATTATGAGCCTTGCCTTTCTATATGCCTATGCAAAATATTTAAGACCTAAAATCATAACCATTTCGCAAAAATTTGTTGAAAACGAGGTTTCAAACATAGTAGACCGCGAGATCAAAAATCTGATGCTTGAGGAGTTTTTAAGTTACGATAAAATAACAATTATATCGCGTGATGCAAGTGGTAAGGTTACTTCCATCAGTACTAACTCTGTTCTGATAAATAATTTTGCCAATGAGCTTGATATAAAAATTGGCGACGTCATTGATGAAAACGAGCGTTTTGAAAATAGGGTTTTTCTTTCCTCGCTTGTGGGATTTGACCTTTTGGCAGGAATTGGCCCAAAGGTCCCGATAAGGTTTGAACCATTATCGGTTACACATGCCGACATTACGCACACCTTTGAGGAAACTGCCATCAATCAGACGCTCCATACAATCATTCTCACCGTCTCAATTGATATTGAAATTTTGCTCCCGTTTGCATACAGCAGTATAACCGTAGAATCCCAGATGCCTATCGCCCAGACGCTCATCGTGGGAAGTGTTCCTGATGCGTATTTTAATAAAAAATAATTTTACAAAAATTTGTTGACTAATAGTCAAAAAAGATATATAATTATATACAAGTTTTTAGTAAGGAGCATTTTTTATGGTTTCAAAAGAGATCGTTGTGCAGAATCAGGTGGGCTTGCATGCACGTCCTGCGACATTCTTCATACAGAAAGCAAACGAGTTTAGCGCGTCTATCTGGATTTCCAAGGATGAGCGCAAGGTAAATGCAAAGAGTCTTCTTGGCGTTTTGTCTTTAGGTATTACACGCGGTACTGCTGTAACTTTGACAGCTGACGGCGCAGATGAAGAAGCAGCTATCGAAGGATTGGTAAATCTTGTTGAATCTAACTTTGCAGAATGAACTATCAGGGCCTGACAGCGTGTCAGGCCTTTTTTAAGTTTCTGATTGGTGGTCATTATGAATAAACGTACAATTTCAGTAATATTTCTTATAGTAGCACTCTTTTTCTCTTCATGCATTGCACCCGTTAATACAGATACACCAAACAAGGTTTCGGGCGAAGCGATTTTTCACTTTATAGACGTCGGGCAGGGGGACTGCATACTTATACAGAGCGATAATAAAAACATTCTCATAGATGCAGGCACTTCGCAAAGCGGCAGCACAATTTACAGATATCTTAAAAAACTTAATGTGGATTATCTTGATTATTTTATCGGCACACATCCTCACGAGGACCATCTTGGAGGAGCGGCATCTGTCCTTTCCTCTATTGATACCGAAACAGTATTTTTAAACGGAGATTCCTCATCATCTTTCTTTTATGAGAAATTTATTGATACACTCATAAAAAAGGATATTACCCCTGAAATCCCAAATACAGATTGCATATATGAGATAGGTCCGTTTCGTATAAGGTTCCTCTCTCCCCAAAAAGATTTTGGCAACACAAACGATAATTCACTCGTTTTTACAGTAGAATTCGGTGAAATTAAGGCACTCTTTACAGGCGATGCCGAAAGAAGCGTTGAAGCGGAGCTTCTTAAAAACAAAAGAGCAATTGATGCCGATATATTAAAGGTAGGTCACCACGGAAGCCGCTATGCTTCCTCTGCTGTTTTCCTGAATGCAGTCTCCCCTTCTGTCTCTGTAATACAGTGCGGAGAGGGTAACTCATACGGGCATCCTCATGACGAGGCGGTTAAAAGACTTGAGGAAATATCAACATCAGTATTAAGAACAGATGTTGACGGGACAATTATTCTCAAAACAGATGGCAAGACAATTAAAAAAGCCTCGGGAGAAGAATTTGAGCCAAAAGACCAATTGGCTAATCTTGAAGTTGTTTATATTGGCAACAAAAAGTCAAAGGTTTTTCATTCGGAAGCTTGTCCTAATCTGCCATCCGACAAAAACCGAAAAGACTTTAGTTCCAGGGATGACGCGCTAAATTCAGGCTACAAACCCTGTGGAAACTGTAATCCGTAATCAATTTTATTTGAAAGGACTATTTTTTTATGAAAGTTATTCTTTTTAACGGAAGCCCAAAGAAAAGCGGCTCTACATACACAGCCCTTTGCGAAATCGAAAAAGAACTTAATAAAGAAGGAATTGAAACACAGATTTTTCACGCAGGAGCTGCAACAAAGGGATGCCTAGGTTGTGGTTACTGCAGAAAAGAAGGCAGGTGCATCACTGATGACTGCGTTAATGAAGCTTCACTTCTTGTCCGCGAGGCAGATGCTTTTGTTTTCGGCTCTCCTGTACATTATGCTGCTGCATCAGGAATGATGACCTCATTTCTTGACAGACTATTCTACAGCTCATCTTCTCACCTTCGACTTAAGCCGTGCGCAGTTATTGCAAGCTGCAGAAGAGGCGGTTCTACTGCAACTCTTGACCAGCTCCTTAAATATCCTGAAATTAATGAGATGCCTATCGTTAATGGACCTTATTGGTCTATGGTTCACGGAAACACCCCCGAGGAAGTAAAAAGCGACCTTGAAGGAATGCAGGTTATGCGCTCCATCGGTAAAAATATGGCGTGGCTTCTCAAATGTATAGAAAAAGGCGAAAAAGCAGGTATCAAGAAGCCTGATGCTGAAGAAAAAATAAGAACAAATTTTATCAGATAAGAGGGATAAACTTGAGTAGTTCGAAATTTGATGCATTCAAAAAATATGTAAAAGGGAAAAATATATCTGTTGTGGGAATAGGAATAAGCAATCTCCCGCTTATAAAGTTTCTGGCGGAGAACGGAGCAAAGGTAACTGCCTGCGACAAAAAGGCAGAGAAAGAGCTTGGTGAAACGGGAGTTGAGCTTTTAGCACTCGGTGTAAAGCTCAATTGTGGAGAAAATTATCTCGACAATCTTTCCGGAGAAATCATTTTCAAAACCCCTGGGATGCGTTTTGACCTTCCCGCACTTGTAAAGGCACGTGAAAACAGAAGTATCGTCACAAGTGAAATGGAAGTTTTTTTTGAAGTATGCCCTGCAAAAATCATTGCAGTAACGGGAAGTGACGGAAAGACTACTACGACTACGCTTATCTACAAGATACTCACAGAGAGCGGATACAAATGCCATCTTGGAGGCAACATCGGTAATCCCCTTCTTTGCGACGCAGATAAAATTCAGTCTGACGACATCGTAGTTCTTGAGCTTTCAAGTTTTCAGCTTCATACAATGAAAAAGAGTGCAGATGTGTCAGTTGTTACAAACATTACTCCCAATCATCTTGATATGCACAAATCATATGAGGAATATATTGAGGCAAAGCGCAATATTTACCTTCACGCAGGAAAAGACAGTGTGCTTGTTGTAAATAAGACAAACGATAAGTCCTATGAATGCAAGGATACTGCCCGAGGGGAAGTGCGGGTTTTCGGATATGACAAAGATTGCTCGGTATATTCTGACGGAGAGAGCATCTTTGCTTTCGGAAAAAAAATCCTTGATAAAAGTGATATAAGCATCCCCGGAGAGCACAATGTCCAAAATTATATGACCGCTATTGCGGCAACCTATCCTCTTTACAATGAAGAAGCTGTAAAAAAGGTTGCAAAGACCTTTGGCGGAGTTGCTCACAGAATTGAATTTGTGCGCGAAATAGACGGTGTGAAGTATTACAACAGTTCTATCGATTCAAGTCCCAACAGAACTATAAATACGCTCAAAGTTTTCGAAAAAGTAATTCTTATTTCTGGTGGTAAGGATAAGGGTATTCCCTATGACGAGCTTGGCGAGTCGCTTGCTACAAAGACAAAGCATATTATCCTTATCGGTAAAACCGGTCCTCTAATTAAAGAGGCACTCGATAAATATGCAGAAAAAACAGGTGTTGGTAAGGATATACCTGTGGAATTTTGCACAACATATGAAGAGGCAGTTGAATGCGCAAGAAAAGCGGCTTCATCAGGAGATGTAGTTCTTCTTTCAAATGCAAGCACAAGCTTTGATATGTTCAAAAATTTTGAAGAACGCGGCAACTTATTTAAGGAAATAGTAAATAATTTAGCTGAAGCGAAGGATTGATTTTTATGACAGTTTCAGAATATCTTGAAATTCTCGACGGAGAATTCGGCGTAAGCGGTAATGAAGGAAAAGTCGCGCAGTGTGTTAAAAAGCTTTTTGGGAAGTTTTGCGACAGCATCACCACAGATGCTCTCGGTAACGTAATAGGAATAAAAAAGGGGACAAATCCCTCCTCTCCTTCTCTTATGATTGAGGCTCATATGGACGAGCTTGGCCTTATGGTAAGCGGCATAACTGACGAGGGGAGTCTTAAATTCGTTCCAATCGGCGGTTTTGATGCAAAAATTCTCCCGGGTACAGAGGTTACTGTCTGGGGCAAAGAAAAGCTCTTCGGAGTAATCGGCTTCAAGCCTCCCCACCTTATAACTGACAGAAGCAAGGCGGTAAAGCTTGATGAGCTTTGCGTTGATATCGGTTTTTCTAAAGAAGTTACCGAAAAAATGGTTTCTGTAGGAGATATTGTAACCTTTAACACAGGCTTTACACAGCTGGACTCTACTATGGTAGCATCACGCTGCATTGACGACAGAGGCGGACTTGCAGTAGTTTTAAGAACGCTTGAGCTTCTTTCTGACAAAACTCTTGAAAACGATATTATTGCGGTGGCAACTGTTCAGGAGGAAGTGGGTCTTCGAGGTGCAAAAACTGCGGCAGCACATATTAAACCCTCGTGCGCAATTGCGCTCGACGTGTGCCACGGTACAAGTCTTGATGTGTCAGAAGATGCTTTCCCTTGCGGAAAGGGACCTGTGGTTTCAATCGGACCTAATCTTCATTCTAAAATGACACGTAAAATAATTGACCTTGCAAAGTGCAACAATATAGATTTTCAGCTTGAAGTATGCCAGTCGAACACCGGCACAGACGCCTGGGAAATTCAGGTTTCAGGCGCAGGGGTTCCAACAGCACTTCTTTCCGTCCCCGTGAGATATATGCACGGAAATTTTGAAGTTGCAGATAGTTTGGATATGGAAAGTGCGGCAAAGCTTATCTCTGAATTTGCACTTTCCTTAAAGGAGGGTGAATGTTTGTGCTGGTAAAGGAATTAGCTTCACTTAATGCACCTTCAGGCTTTGAAGATGCGGTGCGTGATTTCATAAAAGAGCACGCCGTTTGTGACGAAATTTATACTGATACAATGGGCAATCTCATCTGTCACAAAAAAGGAAATGGTAAAAAGATTATGGTTGCATCTCACATGGATGAGGTCGGTCTCATAATCACAGAAATAAATGATAAGGGTTTTTTAAGATTTGCAACTTTGGGCGGTATTGAAACCTCGGTTTTAGTCAGCAAAAAAGTACTGATAGGCAAAGACAAGCTTTGCGGAATTATAGGCACAAAAGCAGTTCATCTTCAAAAGGAAGAAGAACTTAACTCCCCTGCTAAAATCAAGGATTTATATATTGATATCGGTGCAAAGGATAAGGAAAGCGCAGAAAAGCTTGTTTCTCTTGGCGACTTTGCAGTATTCGACGGAGAATATACTCCCTTTGGGGATAATCTTGTCAAAAGCAAGGCTCTTGACGACAGAGTCGGATGTGCTATTCTTCTTGAGCTTATGAAAGAGGAATATGAAAGCGACATTTATTTTACCTTTACTGTTCAGGAGGAGCTTGGATGCAGAGGCGCTATTGTCGCCTCAAGCAATATAAAGCCTGATATTGCACTCGTAATTGAGGGAACTACCTGCTCTGATGTGTACGGAAGCGAGCCTCACACTCACGTGACAAATTTGGGCGAAGGAGCAGTTATGACGGCTGTTGACGGTGCCGCAATTTCCGACAAGAGTTATTACGATTTTATTATGAAAACTGCAAAAGAAGAGGGCATCAAACTGCAGATTAAAAGGACAACTATGGGGGGAACTGAGGCCGGCGTCATTCAGCGAAGTGGTTACGGTGTTAAAACCGCAGTTTTGGCAGTACCTTGCAGATATATCCACTCCCCTGTCAGCGTTATGCACAATGAAGATGCAGAAAGTGTGCATCTTCTCTCTAAAGCAGTACTCAAAAACATCGAAAGGAGCGCTCTTATATGAAACTTTTAGAAAAACTTACTATGTGCATCTCTCCGTCTGGCAGAGAAAGTGCAATTACTGATATAATCCGCGAAGAGCTTAAAGATGTATGCGATGAGATTTTCACCGACACGCTTGGAAACCTTATCTGCCACAAAAAAGGAGAATGCAAAAAGCTGATGCTTGCAGCGCATATGGACGAAATCGGTTTTATGGTAAATTATATTGACGAAAACGGTTTTATACGCTTCTCTCCAATCGGCGGCATTCTTAAATACAACAGTATCAATAGCACAGTAGAGTTCACAAATGGAGAAAAGGGTAAAATTTCCTATGAAAACAAGGAAAATCCCTCCTCTGTTGGTTTTGAGAAGATGTATATTGATATCGGTGCATCTTCAAGAGAGGATGCCGAAAAAAGAGTTCAAATCGGTGATATGGCAGTTTACAGCGGTAATTTTGCTCAGATGGGAGGCAAAATTATGGCAAAGGCTCTTGATGATCGCGCAGGATGCTGGGCTATTATCAAAGCTTTGCAAAATGTGAAAGAAACGCCCAATGATGTTTATGCAGTATTTACTGTTCAGGAAGAGGTCGGTCTGCGCGGAGCTAAAACCGCGGCTAATCTCATTAACCCCGATATTGCAGTTGCAGTTGATGTTTCAAATGTCGGCGATACTCCAAAATCGCTTGAGCTTAATCTTTCGCTCGGCAATGGTCCTGCAATCAAAATGAAGGACGCTTCCTTTATCATTCATGAAAAGGTGAAAAGGCTTCTTCTCGATGCCGCAAAAGAAAGCGGCATTCCTTATCAGCTTGAAGCTGCAAGCTTTGGCGGAACCGATTCGGGCGCAATTCATCTGACAGGTGGCGGCATACCTTCGGGTACTGTTTCTATTCCTACAAGATATGTCCACAGTCCTAATGAGGTTATCGATAAAAACGACCTCATAAATACTGCTTTATTTGTGGAAAAAATTATAAAAACCCCCATAGCTTAAGTAATATATATTTTTGATAAAATTTTTGTTTTTTATGTAAAAATACTATTTACTTAATGAAAATAATATGTTATAATTTAATGTGCGACAGGATGTGTAGTTTTTTTTCATATTCTGCCGCACATATTAGTTTTTAATCGCAGTATTATTTACATACTGACATATCTAGAAAGAGGGTATTCCTAATGTACAGCAACTCTGAATACTGGTCCGGTTTTGAAGCTGGAACATGGACAAAAGAAGTTAATGTAAGGAGCTTTATTAGGCACAACTATACTCCTTACGACGGAGACGACAGTTTTCTTGAGGCTCCCACCCAGAACACACTTGACCTTTGGGATCAGGTTCTCGAGCTTTCAAAGCAGGAGCGTGAAGCAGGCGGTGTTCTCGATATGGACACAGACGTTATTTCAACAATTACTTCACACGGTCCTGCATACCTTGACAAGGACAAAGAAACAATTGTAGGTTTCCAGACTGACAAGCCTTTTAAGCGTGCTCTTATGCCTTACGGCGGTATCCGTATGGCTGAAAAAGCTTGTGCTGACAACGGCTATACAATAGACCCCGACATTAAAGATTTTTTCACAACACACAGAAAGACTCATAATGCAGGTGTATTTGATGCATATACTCCCGAAATGAGAGCTTGTCGTTCAAGCCATATTATCACAGGTCTTCCCGACGCTTACGGACGCGGCAGAATCATCGGTGACTACAGAAGAGTTGCTCTCTATGGTATTGATTTCCTTATCAAGGATAAGGCTGAACAGAAAGAAACTACACGTAGCGCGATGTATTCACACGTTATCCGTATCAGAGAAGAACTCTCTGAACAGCTTCGCGCTCTTGAAGATTTGAAAACTATGGCAGCAAGCTATGGTTTTGATATTTCAAAGCCTGCTAAAAACACAAAGGAAGCTATTCAGTGGCTCTACTTTGGTTACCTTGCAGCAGTTAAGGAGCAGAATGGTGCGGCTATGTCACTCGGCAGAACCTCTACCTTCCTCGACATCTACGCTGAAAGAGACCTTAAGAATGGTACATTCACAGAAAAAGAACTTCAGGAAATGATTGACCATTTCATCATGAAGCTTCGTCTTATCAAATTTGCACGTACTCCCGAGTACAACGCACTCTTCTCAGGCGATCCTCAGTGGGTTACTGAATCTATCGGTGGTGTTGCAATCGACGGCAGACATATGGTTACAAAGATGAGCTATCGTTATCTTCACACACTTAAAAATCTTGGACCTGCTCCCGAGCCCAATCTTACAGTTTTGTGGTCAAAGAATCTTCCTGCTAACTTTAAGCGTTACTGTGCAAAGCTTTCTATTGAAACATCTTCAATCCAGTATGAAAACGATGATGTTATGAGATTTACACACGGTGATGACTATGCTATCGCTTGTTGCGTATCTTCTATGAGAGTTGGTAAGGAAATGCAGTTCTTCGGTGCAAGAGCAAACCTTGCTAAGTGTCTTCTTTACGCAATCAACGGCGGTATTGACGAAGTTTCAGGAAAGCAGGTTGGTCCTAAATACCGTCCCATTACTTCAGAATACCTTGATTATGATGACGTTATGGACAAGTACGACCAGATGATGCAGTGGCTTGCAGGCGTGTATGTAAATACACTTAACATCATTCATTACATGCATGATAAGTACTGCTATGAAAAAATCCAGATGGCTCTTCATGACAAGAATGTTACCCGTTGGTTCGCAACAGGTATTGCAGGTCTTTCAGTTGTAGCAGACTCACTCTCTGCTATCAAGTACGCAAAGGTAAAAGCTATTCGTGATGAACAGGGTATCGTTGTTGATTACGAAGTTGAGGGTGATTTCCCCAAATATGGTAACGACGATGACCGCGTTGACCAGATTGCATACGACATCGTTCATAAGTTCATGGGCCATGTAAGAAAGAATCACACATACCGCGACAGTATCCCCACTACATCAATTCTTACAATTACATCTAACGTAGTATATGGTAAGAACACAGGTGCTACTCCCGACGGACGTAAGAAGGGCGAAGCTTTTGCTCCCGGTGCTAACCCCATGCACAGAAGAGATACCCATGGCGCAGTTGCTTCACTTGCAAGCGTTTCAAAGCTTCCCTTTATTGATGCACAGGATGGTATTTCAAATACATTCTCCATTATTCCCGGCGCGCTTGGTAAAGACGACAGAATCTTTGCAGGCGATATCGAAGTAAATCTCGACTGCGCAAGCGGAGCTTGCTCCACTCCTACTCTTTTCGAAGGACTTGACGCAGAATAATCTAGATAATTTAATTTTAAGGAGGAACTAATTATGGCAGCAACACAGAATCAAATTGATAACTTGGTAACCCTTCTTGACGGCTACGTTGAAAAAGGCGGCCACCATCTTAACGTAAATGTTTTCACAAAGGAAACTCTTCTTGATGCTCAGCAGCATCCTGAAAGATATCCCCAGCTTACAGTAAGAGTAAGCGGATACGCAGTAAACTTTATCAAGCTTACTAAAGAACAGCAGGATGAGGTTATTTCAAGAACCTTCCACGAAAGCATCTGATGACAGGCTATATCCACTCTACGGAAAGCTTCGGCACGGTCGACGGACCTGGAATAAGATTTGTCGTCTTTATGCAGGGATGTCCTATGCGCTGTGCCTACTGCCACAATCCTGACACTTGGGAAATTGGCGTAGGAAAAGAAATAAGCGTCGAAGAAATAATTGAACAGTATGATAAAAACCGTCCTTTTTATAAGGACGGTGGAATCACTATAACCGGCGGCGAGCCGCTTCTCCAGATTGACTTTTTAACGGAGCTTTTCGCAAAGGCGAAGGAAGAGGGTATTCACACCTGTATTGATACTTCAGGCATTACATATAATGAAAATCCTGAATATATCAAAAAGCTTGAATTACTGCTTGCCAATACCGACCTTGTTATGCTTGATATAAAGCATATTGATTCTGAAAAGCACAAAAAGCTCACAGGTCATGACAACAAGGCGCCCCTTGGCTTTGCGAAATTTCTTGAAAAGAACAATATTCCTGTCTGGGTACGCCATATCATTGTGGAGGGAATTACAGACGAGAAGCGTGATCTTGTAAGGCTTGGCGAATTTATCGGCACCCTTACCAATCTTCACGCACTTGACGTTCTCCCCTATCATACAATGGGCGTTAATAAGTACAAAGATCTTAATATCGACTATCCTCTTGAAGGTCTTCCTGCACTTCCCCTTGAAAAAGCGGTTTTGGCAAAGGAACACATTTTAGAGGGACTAAAAAAAGCAAGATTAAATAAGTAAAAGAGCAATAGAATTTTTCTATTGCCCTTTTTCTTCGTGGTGATTATTATGAAGCTATCCTTTGCCCCTTTAGAAGGGATTACATCATACATATACAGAAATACTCACAGAGAGTTCTTCGGTGGGTGTGATGATTATTACACTCCTTTTATTTCGCCGAGTGACAATAGCAAAATAGGAAGAAAAGGCTTTCGCGATATGCTTCCCGAAAACAATCCTGTTCCTCCTGTTGTGCAGGTTCTTACAAACAACAGTGTTTCGTTTTTGAAATTCACACAAAAACTCAAGGAGTATGGCTATGACGAGGTTAATATAAATCTTGGATGCCCTTCTCCAACCGTTGTAAATAAAAAACGCGGAAGCGGACTTTTGAGAGAAAAGGATTTACTCAAAAGCTTTCTTGATGAAATTTTTGAAAAATGTGATATAGACATTTCTATAAAAACGCGAATCGGTTTTCACTCTCCCGAGGAATTTGAAGAGCTAATATCGCTTTATAATAATTATCCTGTCAAGCTTCTCACAGTTCACTCACGTTGCCGTGATGACTTTTATAGGGGCGAAGTCAATCTCGACGCATTTAATCTTGCATATAAGCTTTCTAAAAATCCTTTATGCTATAACGGAAATGTTTTTACAAAGGAAGATTATGAAAACATTTTGAAAACGTATCCTGATATCCATAGTATTATGCTTGGCAGAGGCGCGGTTTCTAATCCTGCACTTTTCCGCGAAATACAAGGCGGCGTAAAAATCACCACAGGAGAAATGATAGAGTTTACCGAAATACTTAAAGATAAATATAATGCTATTTTATCTTCGGATAAATTTACAATGCACAAGTTAAAAGAAATATGGCTTTTGATGATGTGGAATTTTCCAAAAGAAGAAAAAATTCTTAAAATTATGAGGAGAACGGAAAGCCTTACTGAACTTATGAGAGCTATCCATTCTCTACCCAATTAAGGAAATATAAAACATTTGACACGTATAGGCTATTACTGTATAATGTAATCGTTAGATACAAAAATTCAATATAAAAGGAGAACAAATTATGAAAAAATTTCTTTCAATTATTTTAGTGCTTGTTATTGCACTTTCTTTTGCTGCTTGCGGTAAAAAGAACACAGAAGAAACATTGAATAACGACGTTGAAAACAATGAAGTTATTGAAACAGAAAAAGAAGAAGAGGTTCTTGAAGATGAAGATGAAGATGAAGATGAAAAAGAAACTGAAAAAGAACCCGAAGTTAAGCCCGAGGTAAAACCCGAGACCAAACCCGAAACAAAGCCTGAAGCTAAGCCCGAGGTAAAACCTGAAACAAAACCCGAAGAAAAACCTGAGGTTAAGCCTGAAGAGCCTAAAACTGTTGGCGCAACTCTTCTTGCTGATTTCAAGTCCAAGGCTAAAGATTCTGCTTCTGCCCTTTCTATTGCTGAAGCACTCGTTACAAATAAAGTAATTTCTTTCGGTGGCGGCGCAATGCCCGTTGAAGAAGGATTCCTTACAGGTTTTGACAACACAGAAATCAAAGGTTTCAAGGAAGGTGCAATGTTTGCTCCTATGATTGGAACTATCCCCTTTGTTGGCTATGTATTCACTCTTGCAGATGAAACAAATGCCGCAGATTTCATTTCAACATTAAAGTCTGCCGCAAACCTCAGATGGAACATCTGTACCTCTGCTGAAGAGATGGTTACAGGCAGTGTGGGCAACAAAGTTTTCTTTGTAATGTGCCCCGAAAGCTTCGACGAAGAATAATTAAAAAGGCGGGGGATTCCCCGCTTTTTCTCTGCTAAATTTGAGAGGAGTGTGACAAATGCTTTTTTCAAGCATTCCTTTTTTATACTATTTTCTCCCTACCGTATTACTTTTATATTTTATCGCCCCCAAAGCGCTTAAAAACAGCGTTTTGCTAGTTTCAAGCCTTGTTTTTTACGCGTGGGGTGAGCCTCGCTATGTCTTTTTGATGATTGCGACAGTGCTTGTGAATTATATCCTTGGTATTCTGATTGAAAAGTTTCGCGGAAAAGCTCTTTCAAAATTCTTTGTAATTCTTTCGGTTTCTGCTTCGCTTGCAGTTTTGGGATATTTTAAGTATGCCGATTTCTTTATCGCAAACTTTAATTCTGTGACAGGTCTTTCTATCCCACTGCTCAAAATTGCGCTTCCTATCGGCATAAGCTTTTATACTTTTCAAATTTTAAGCTATACTGTTGATGTTTACCGAGGAAGTGTTGCGGCACAGAAAAATCCTATCACACTCGGCACCTATATAGCTCTCTTTCCGCAGCTTATTGCAGGACCTATTGTAAGATATATTGATGTTGAAAAGCAGCTTAAATCAAGAACTCACAGTTTTGAAAAAGTAGCTGTCGGTATCCGCAGATTTATCATCGGCCTTTCAAAGAAGATAATTATTGCAAACACACTTGGTCAGCTCTGCGACGTTTTCCACAGTTCGGATGACAAGTCAGTAATGTTTTACTGGCTCTTTGTAATTTCATATATGCTCCAGATTTATTTCGACTTTTCAGGCTACAGTGATATGGCAATCGGTCTTGGTAAGATTTTAGGATTTGATTTCTGCGAAAACTTCCGCTATCCATTCATATCTTCAAGCATAAGCGAATTCTGGCGCAGATGGCATATATCACTTGGTTCGTGGTTCAGAGATTACGTCTATATTCCAATGGGCGGCAACAGGGTAGGCAAAATCAGGCTTCTTATAAATATCTTTACTGTCTGGTTTTTAACAGGCTTCTGGCACGGTGCGGAGTGGAACTTTATTATATGGGGAGTTTATTTTGGAATTCTGCTTCTTATTGAAAAATATTTCCTTTCAAAATTCCTTGAGAAGAATAAAATTATAAGCCACATTTATGTACTTTTCTTCACCGCCATAAGCTTTGCAATCTTTGCAGGAAATGGAATGAAGGAAGCTCTTTCCAATGTCGGTGGAATGTTCGGCGCAGGGTCTCTCCCCTTTATTTCAGACGGATTTATTTATAATTTGAGAAACTACGCAGTAGTTCTTTTAATAGCTGCTGTTGCATCAACGCCTCTTTTCACAAACATAACCAAACTCCTTTTGAAAAATGAGAAAGCACGCCTTATAATTGACATTCTTGAAATCCCCGTTCTCTTAATATTGCTTATCGTTTCAACGGCATATCTTGCAGACGGTTCTTTCAATCCGTTTTTGTACTTTAGATTTTAACAGGAGGTATCAGAATGAATAAAACTAAAAACATAATACTTTCTATTCTTTTTGCAGTTTTTCTTTTTTCTGTTTCCGCTGCGTGTTTTCTAAAGCCAGATACGGAGTTTTCAAATAGCGAGAGACGCCCTCTCGCCTCTTTCCCGACTCTCAATCTTACAACTGTTGCTAATGGAGAGTTTATGGATTCCTTTGAAGAATATACTGCTGACCAGTTCCCTATGCGTGATAATTTGCGTGCTATCAAGGCACTTTTTGCGGAGAAGGTTTTGGGCAAGCTTGATAACAACGGAGTTTTTATGGCGGATGGACATCTTTCTAAAATAGATGATAAAGAAAATCCATATATGATGAACTACGCTTCGGAGCTTTTTGCAAGCATTATCGACAGATACGCAAAAGACAAAAATACAAATATTTATTTTTCAATAGTTCCCGACAAAAACTATTTCCTTGCCGAGAAAAACGGTTATCCCGCTCTTGACTACGACTCTTTTATAGAGAAAATGAAAGAAAAAACAGAGTTTATGAAATATCTGGATATTACAAAGCTTCTTTCTCTTGACACTTACTATAAAACTGATACTCATTGGAGGCAGGAAAAAATAACCCACATTGCCCAGTATCTCGCACAGGAAATGGGAAGTGATATAAAGGGTGAATATACCGTAAACACTCTTGAAAGCCCCTTCTACGGCGTTTATGCAGGTCAGTATGCGCTTCCTGTAAAGCCCGATACCATCAACTACCTCACTAACGATATAATTGATAACTGTATCGTAACCTATTACGACAATGGTCTTCCCGTAGTCAGCGATATGTACAATATGAAAAAAGCAGAGGGCAAAGACCCTTATGAAATGTTTCTTTCGGGCAGTGCTCCACTTGTCACAATCGAAAACCCCTCGGCAAAAAATGATAAGGATCTTATAATCTTCCGCGATTCGT